>NZ_CALMHT010000050.1 GCF_937863835.1 uncultured Prevotella sp. | reverse complement strand
AATGTGCAAAGTTAGTGCAAATTGAGCGTAACACAAAATAAATAACAAAGTTTTTTACTTTATCACCCTTCGTTTACATATTTACGAATTTTGTATCGACTTCTTAAATCATCGCAAGTCTAATATATCACCCTACAACGATACGAATAGTTGAACGAAATACATAACAAAAGGAGATATTCAAAGAAATTTGTTGTACCTTTGCATCACCTATAGAAGAAACAAAAGAGAATATGATTCAACAGACAGAAATAAGACTGAGCGGAATGAACAGAGGTTTCCACCTCGTCACAGGAGATATTATGCGACAGTTGCCTACCCTACCTGAGACAGGACTGCTGAATCTGTTTGTAAAGCACACCAGTTGCGGTCTGGCCATCAACGAAAATGCCGATCCGGATGTAAGAAGCGACATGGAGAAGATATTTAATGATATCGTACCTGAATGTCAACCATTCTACGACCATGTACTGGAGGGAGACGACGACATGCCTGCCCATGCCAAATCAGTATTATCAGGGGTAAGTATCACGATTCCCATCACCCGTCATCATCTTAATCTAGGTACCTGGCAAGGTATCTATTTCTGCGAATATCGCAACTACGGGGGAACGAGAACTATTGTAGCGACTATATATTCATAGACATTCTCAGAGAACATCTGCATCATTGATTGATAAAATAAAACTTAATAAGAAATATTTTCTACTAAAAACTATTGTCTAATAGAAAATATTACTTATCTTTGCAACGAATTAATAAACTAGTCATAGTATGGAATCAATCTGCGAGTTAAAAGACATCTATAAATCACTGTATAAGTTTGAAAAAGACTTTCAAACCAAATATGGCATAACCATCAACGAAGCCATGGTACTTTGCTATCTATATGATGGTAAGACACGTACTGCGGGCGAGATATGCGAGTATATCGGATTATCACCATCACGAGTGTCAAAGGTTGTCAACTCCGTAGAAAAACTTGGATTTGTAGAGCGAAAACTAAGCGATGCAGACAAGCGGCTGATGCTTTTCGCTCTTACTACTTCAGGCCTGAGAAAAATAACCACTATGAAGCAGTCTGATTTCAATGCAGACGAACTGTATGCACAACTTAGAAAATGTGTAAGTAAATAACTGCCATTTTCTATTTATATATTTATTTTCCATTAGACAATATTAATAATACAAACAATATATTTATGAAATATCTAGTTATAGGTGGAGTGGCGGGAGGTGCCACAGTAGCAGCTCGTCTGCGCCGACTTGACGAACAGGCTGACATTATTCTTTTTGAAAGAGGTGAATATGTCTCTTATGCCAATTGTGGACTTCCGTATTATATAGGTGGGGAGATTAACGACCGTAAAAAACTCTTTGTACAGACGGTTCAAGGGTTTATTGACAGATTCCGCATCGACATCCGCACTTTGCAGGAAGTGACGGCTATACACACAGATATGAAATCGATTGAAGTAAAAAATCTGAAAACCGGAGAGGTCTATACTGAAACGTATGACAAGTTGGCTCTTTCACCTGGCGCAGAACCGCTCCGTCCCGGCATCGAAGGCATTGACAACAAGAAGATCTTTACATTGAGAAATGTTGCCGACACGGATGCCATCAAAGGATATATAATAGAAGACAAGCCTACTTCCGCCGTTGTTGTGGGTGGAGGCTTCATCGGTCTGGAAATGGCAGAGAATCTACATCGGCAAGGTATCGATGTATCTATCGTTGAGATGGCAAATCAGGTTATGGCTCCTCTTGATTTCTCGATGGCTCAAATTGTTCACGAAGAATTGACAAGCAAAGGTGTGCGACTTATTCTCAGTGATGGTGTACTGCGCTTCAGCGATGAAGAAGGAAAAGTGGTGGTTCATCTGAAGAGTGGACATTCTCTGCCTGTTGATATGGTGCTGCTCAGTATCGGTGTACGTCCGGAAACGAAATTAGCTGCCGAAGCAGGACTGAAAATCGGTTCTATGCGAGGTATAGCGGTCAACGAATATATGCAGACATCTGACGAAAACATATACGCGTTGGGGGATGCGTGCGAAGTGATTCATGGCGTAACGGGTAAACCGGCTATGATTCCTCTCGCCGGACCAGCCAATAAACAGGGCCGTATCGTTGCTGACAATATGGTTATCGGTAATCTTTCAAAATACAACGGATCAATCGGCACTTCTATAGCAAAAGTGTTTGATATCACCGTCGCTGCAGCCGGTGCCAACGCTAAACTGTTGAAACGTGAAGGGATGGAATATATTTCATCGTATACACACTCTTCAGCACACGCAGGTTATTATCCCGGAGCATTATCCATGTCCATAAAGATTATATTTTCGCCCAAAGACGGCAGACTGCTAGGCACTCAGATAGTGGGATATGACGGTGTGGACAAACGTATCGAAATGGCAGCCCAGGTGATTCAACGCCACGGTACGGTTTACGATCTCGCAGCACTGGAACAGGCTTATGCTCCTCCTTATTCTGCAGCAAAAGACCCGATGAATATGGCTGGATTCGTAGCAGAAAACATTCTTGAGGGAAAGGTAAAAATTGCTCAATGGAGGGATGTGGACATTGAAGACAAAAATACAATCTTATTGGATGTACGCACTACTGATGAATATGCTCTTGGGGTGATGCCGGGTTCTATAAATATCCCGCTAGACAGTCTCCGTGCACGTATCAATGAACTGCCGAAAGATAAACCTATCATCGTTAACTGTGCTGTCGGTCTGCGTGGATACACTGCTTACAGGATATTGGTACAGCACGGATTCACCGATGTACGCAATCTGTCGGGTGGCTTCAAGACATGGCACGTAGCCACGACAGACTGGAAATCGTACTCGTCGGCGGAACATAATATTGATATCCGTACCGAAATTCCGGCATCGGATGCAGAAGTCAAGGCAGATGCCATCGAGATAGACGCATGTGGACTGATGTGTCCCGGACCGGTGATGAAACTAAAAGAGAGTTATGGAGCGCTCATACCTGGCAACAGACTTGTAATCAAAGCTACAGATCCCGCTTTTGCCAAAGATGTGGCAGCATGGTGTAATATCACTGGAGCAAAACTTGTACATGTGGACAATAGTCATGGTATGGTAAAGGCTACCGTGGAAAAAAGCGAAGAACAACCATCTGCATGTATCATGAATGCTGCAGGCTTGAACCATAACAGTGGAAAAACCCTGATCGTATTCAGCGATGACCTAGACCGTGCCCTCGCCTCGTTTGTACTGGCAAACGGAGCAGCCTCAACAGGCAAGAAAGTCACTATGTTTTTCACTTTCTGGGGACTCAATGTCATCAAAAAACGTCAGAAGCCATCTGTCAAAAAGGATATTTTCGGTAAAATGTTCGGTATGATGCTGCCATCAGACAGTAAAGCATTGTCACTTTCGAAAATGAATATGGGCGGCATCGGCAGTAAGATGATGCGACATATCATGAAGAACAAACGCATAGACAGTCTGGAATCGATGATTCAACAGGCCATAGACAACGGTGTCGAAATGATTGCCTGCACAATGAGTATGGATGTAATGGGTGTAAAAAAGGAAGAACTGCTAGACAATGTACAACTGGGCGGTGTAGCTTCTTATCTGGAACGTGCGGAACAGGCTAATATGAATCTTTTTATATGACGTATTGACACTATCAAGGGATGAAAATAAAATAAAATAGCTCAACTTTATCGTTTATGCGGATTTTTTTATACTTTTGCAACCGAAATTTCAATATATATGGTATTCAAGTATGACTTTTTGATTATCGGTGCAGGTGTTGCCGGTATGAGTTACGCCCTTAAGATAGCTAGAGCGCATAAAGGTAAGGTGTGTATGATTTGTAAAACTTCACTGGACGAAGCGAATACTTCTTTTGCACAGGGTGGTGTGGCTTCTGTTACAAATCTGGAAGTCGACAATTTCGACAAACACATCGAAGACACTATGATTGCGGGCGACTTCATCAGTGACCGAAAAGCTGTGGAACAGGTGGTAAGAAATGCTCCCGCACAGATTCGAGAACTGGTCAACTGGGGTGTCAACTTCGACAAAAAGGATAATGGAAAGTTTGACCTTCACCGTGAAGGTGGACATTCCGAATTCCGTATATTACATCATGCCGACGATACAGGCGCTGAAATACAGCGCGGACTGATGCAGGCTGTGCGCGACTGTCCTGATATAGAAGTGAAGGAGAAACATTTCGCTGTTGAAATTATCACCCAGCATCATCTTGGTGTGGAGGTTACTCGGCGTACTCCTGATATAGAGTGTTTCGGCGCTTACGTCCTTAATCCGGATACGCAGAAGGTTGACACTTACCTCAGTAAAGTTACCTTGATGTGTACAGGTGGCTGTGGTGCTGTCTATCAGACCACCACGAACCCTATCATCGCTACTGGCGACGGCGAAGCAATGGTATATCGTGCCAAAGGTACTGTGCATGATATGGAATTTGTACAGTTCCACCCTACCGCACTGTTTCATCCGGGAGAGACTCATCCTGCTTTTCTTATCACTGAAGCTATGCGTGGATACGGAGGTATATTGCGACTGCCTACGGGTGAATCGTTTATGGAGAAATATGACAAACGTCTGTCACTTGCTCCCCGTGATATCGTAGCCCGAGCTATCGATAAAGAGATGAAAATACACGGTCTGGACCACGTTTGTCTGGATGTCACTCATAAGGATGCTGATGAGACGAAGCATCACTTCCCTAACATATATCATAAATGCCTGATGATCGGTATCGACATCACGAAAGAATATATACCTGTTCGTCCTGCCGCCCATTATATGTGCGGTGGTATACAGGTTGACCTCAACGGAGAATCGAGTATCAAACGACTATATGCTGTCGGCGAATGTTCATGCACCGGTCTGCACGGCGGAAACCGCCTTGCATCCAACTCACTGATAGAGGCTGTGGTGTATGCTGACGCTGCTGCCAAACATTCTATGAAACACGTAGACGATTATACATATAACACGAAGGTGCCTGAATGGAATGACGAGGGTACTCTGACCAACGAGGAAAAGGTTCTGATCACTCAGAGCGTGAAAGAGGTGGGACAGATTATGAGCAACTATGTAGGTATCGTGCGCAGCGACTTGCGTCTGAAACGTGCATGGGACCGTCTTGATCTGCTATACGAAGAAACAGAAGCGCTCTTCAAACGTGTCAAGGCCAGCAAGGATATCTGCGAACTGCGAAATATGATTAACGTAGGTTATCTGATTACCCGTCAGGCTATCGAACGTAAAGAATGCAGAGGACTGCATTTTACGATTGACTATCCTGTTCATGCTTACGATAAAAAGAAATAAGTCATCATTCGTTGCTGTTTACTATCTTTATAGCATCCTTACCGACTTTCAGTATATAGAGTTTATCGCTTAACTGTATACTGATATCAACGCCATTGGCTGTAACTTGACTGCACAATATGCCCCGCATATCGTAGAGGGATACTTTTGTGCCAGTCTGAA
Organism: uncultured Prevotella sp.; assembly: GCF_937863835.1. Classification (GTDB taxonomy): domain Bacteria; phylum Bacteroidota; class Bacteroidia; order Bacteroidales; family Bacteroidaceae; genus Prevotella. The sequence continues at coordinate 36,518 of NZ_CALMHT010000050.1, read as the reverse complement.
TCCCATACAATCTAAGTGTTCCATTTTCTACATTCCAGGTAAATGAACGATTTGATATCTGATTAATACCATTGGTGTTACCTAATATGGCATTGATCGTAAGAGATGAGCATGTAGGCATGGTAAACTGATATATACTTCCATCTACTTTGTTATTTGTCACACCGGAAGTCGAGACTTGAGTAATGTTCCATCCCGTGACTTCCTTCCCATCCACAGGAGTACCCATCAATGTGACACTGCGATTGGCAAAAAACTTTCCATTATAAGTTCCTTTAGTCAGATTTACACCATTGATACTGATCTTCACTTTATTCAGATCATCAGAGGTAAGCGATTGGTTGATCATCATGGCAGTAGGCGTGCCCAATGAATAATAGGTTGCCAACTGCTGATAAAAGTTGGCTGTACGTGACAATAACCAATTCCGGGCATTAGCGAGTTCTTCACCATAATTAGGCCACCACTGATTAACAAGGGCTCTATGATAGGGATATTCTGTTCTTATTTTCTCATACATAGGATCCCATATTTCACGTGTTCCGGCGGAATTAAGAAAATCGCCCATATATATGGCTGTACGGTCGATAAACTCACGTTTGAAATCATTATCTTCCATCAGTCGGCGAAACAAAAGAGTCTGCTCATAAGAATTAGCCCATGTACGATTGGAATCATAATTAGGATTAAAAATCCATTCTATAGTCTTATAATTTGCTGTCGAACCATACAACCCCAACCCAAAATCAGTATCTTTTGCAACAAACCTCCATTTTCCATCAGTTGTACGTGGTCTCCACATCACAAAATTATTACCGGGAAAATCCTGATTGTTATAATATAGATTCATCGCCATCAGATTGATATACTCATAGCAGTCCATCCACTTTTCATATTCGGCCATGGTATGACCTTGCTCATGATAGAAAGCTTTGAAATGTTTAAAATTACTATCATCACCGACCTTCAGTTCAGACCAGTTTTCTATCATGTCTATATCTTCCAGTCCGTCATAATTGGTATAAATATTATCCTCATTACTACGTTCTCGGATATTCAGGATACCCTTGTAGGTACCATTTATATATATGATAGCCGGACGCCATGCCTGCCAGTCCAGATCGGTATGTTGTGCCATCGTACGTTGAATAACCGCATCGCGCATATACAGATAATCGAAATCATTACCTGCATTACGCAGCATGACCGACTTATAATCAGTATGTCCCGGACGCTGGTCGGGGAAGAATTCATACTTCAACCGTTTTGTCCCGAATCGTTTGTTGGCATATATACCAAGTGATTTTAACATACATCCCCTGCTTGCACCTCCTGTAATGCGGGTCTCACATAATTGATCAATCGAACTGGCTACGTTTATCGTATCAAACAATTCTATATTGACAGGTCTGCGCCAGTCGTAAACATAATTTTTCGTTTCACTGTTATATGTGCCGTCCACATATATGCCTATCTTGTTATCATAGAAATAATCTTTATTCGTAACGATAGAAATCACAGGGAGTGTCAGCTTCCTGGGGAAATAAATATAAGATTGCGTTACACTTCTTGGAGAAAGATAACCATCGCAGAACGGTTTGGCGCGTACGATTCGTGTCGCATTCATAGTGATTGGCGCTGTATACAGAAGACTATTTACCGTCGGTTCCGATCCGTCATAAGTAAGTCTTATCTGCGTACCTGCAGGTGTCCCTTCGGGCATTGTGATAGTCAGATTGATCGTACCGGAACCCGTCAACACGTGTCCCTTTTCACTAAACACCGGTTCACCCAGTATTTCAGTACAAACTTTCCCGCAATTGGCGGCACCTGGAGTAGACTGATACTGGTATCCCCAAGTAGAAGCACCATCGGTCAGTCGACCGTAAGCAATATTGGGAGCCGGTTGTTTCTTCATATCCTTCACTGCATCCGTCTGCGTACCGCTACAAAATAAATAGACAGCAGCGCCTTTCCCTGATTCAAGACGGAAGTCCGTATGCATATCTAGAGCGTTTTTATCACAATATACCATGACGTATCCATGGGCTCCGATCGTTTTACTCGGCAATGGCCATGCTTCATCCGCTTTTTCAGTTACACCTATTTTATATAATGACAGGTCCACCGCACTTGCACCCGTATTGTAGAGTTCAACCCACGAGTCAGGAAAATCATTGGCATCGTCCATGGTACAATCCACATTAGACTGCATCATCTCATTAATAACCAGTTGCGCTCTGGTTACAGCAGCACAACAAAATAAAATCAGGGATAATGCGACAAGACGTTTTTTCATATTTCGACTAAAAAGATTATTCAGAATGCAAAGATATGAAGAAATATCGAGAATGAATAAAAAAAATATTATTATCGCATAGATGATTTATGTGATATAGTCGTATAAATCTCTGAAAAAGACTGATATTAATGATAATTTTCTTCTGATTTATCAGTATTGTGTGCGTTAACAAAAAATAATCGTGTTTTTTCTTGCAAGTAAAAAAATAATAAGTATCTTTGCAGCACGAACAACAAACTACATCAAAAAAACAAGAAACAGCCCTTATAAGAATAAGGGTACCTAAGGATCTTAAATTAAATTATATATATACGAACTAATGACAACTACTAATCATCAAATTGCTACCCGTATCAAGGCAGCTACTGGAGTCGATATTGATATGTGTTATCAATGCGGCAAATGTACAGCAGGTTGTGTACTCGCCGACGATATGGATTATCCGTCGTCTATGATTATGCGTATGCTGCAGACTGATGATGAAGGGAATTATCGGAAGATAATCTCTTCTAACGCGATATGGCTATGTCAGAATTGCGAAAACTGCATCGGAAGATGCCCAAAGGAGGTAGATATTCCTAAGGTTATGGATTATCTGCGTGCCGAATCTGTCAAGAACAAATGTGTTTCGCCCACAGCTAAACCCATTCTTTCTTTTTACCAATCATTTCTGGATGCTGTAAAAGTATCAGGACGTCTGAGTGAAGTCTTTATGACTATCGGTTTTAAACTTCGTACATTCCGCCTGTGGCAGGATGTAAAACTTGTGCCGTCAATGCTGGCAAAAGGTAAACTGAAGTTTATCCCTGAATCTATTAAGGACAAGAAGAGCATCAGAAATATCTTCAAGTCTACTAACAACAAATAGAAAACGACTATGAAATTAGGTTTTTATCCTGGTTGTTCCCTCAACGGAACGGCTAGGGAATACAATGAATCGGTCAAGGCTTTGGCTCCGGTGTTTGGTATCGAGCTGGTTGATATTGACGATTGGAATTGTTGCGGTGCATCCGCTGCACATGCAGTAAACAAAGACTTGTCACTTGCCCTTCCTGCCAGGATTCTGGCTCTTGCCGAAAAGCAGGGCTTTGAAGAAATCGTTGTGCCCTGTGCGGCTTGTTTCAACCGTCTGGCTGTAGCTCAATATGAGATAGAAAAAGACGACCAACTGAAAAAATCGGTGGAGCAGAGCATCAAGATGACATTCAACAACAGTGTAAAGATACTCAACGTGGTACAGTTTATTGAAAAGTATATCAAAGATAAACTTGCAGAAAAGGTATCTCACAAGTTTGAACATCAGGTAGCCTGCTATTACGGTTGCCTACTGGTCCGTCCTCACAAGATTATCGGTTTCGACCGTGTGGAGGATCCGACGTCTCTGGATGAACTGATGCAACTTATCGGTGCTACATCTTTGGACTGGGGATTCAAGACAGAATGTTGCGGTGCAAGTCTGTCGATTGCGCGTACCGACCTTGTTGCCAAACTGTCCGGTAATATTGTAAAAGATGCAGCCGACCGTGGTGCGGAAGCTATCATCGTAGCCTGTCCGATGTGCCATTCCAATCTGGATATGCGCCGTCCACAGATAGACGACTATGTGGGCAAGAATATCCCTACACCGGTTATATATATCACACAAGCTATCGGATTGGCTGTCGGTATAGCCCCTGAGCAACTGGGACTACAACGTCATTTCGTTAAAGTCAATACCCTATAAAAGAATAATATCATGTCAAGAATAGGAGTTTTCATTTGTCATTGCGGCGAGAATATCAGTGCCACAGTGGATTGTGAACGTGTAGCGAAGGCGGCTTCCGAAATGGAAGGTGTGGAGTTTGCTACCGACTATAAATATATGTGTTCCGACCCGGGACAGTCGCTCATCAAGAATGCCATCCGTGAGCATCATCTTGACGGAGTGGTCGTGGGGTCTTGTTCGCCGCGTATGCACGAACCTACTTTCCGTCGCGCCTGCAGTGAGGCGGGACTGAACCCTTATCTCTGTGAGATTGCCAATCTGCGCGAACATGTATCATGGGTACATGAGAAGACGGAGGCAACCACACTGAAAGCGATTGACATCGTAAAAGGTGTAGTGGAAAAAGTGCGCCGCAACAAACCGCTGAATGCGATAGAGGTGCCCATCACCAAGAAGGCCCTGGTCATCGGCGGAGGTATCGCCGGTATACAGGCGAGTCTGGATATCGCCAACTGTGGTCAGAAGGTGATTCTGATTGAGAAAGGTCCGTCTATCGGCGGGCACATGTCTCAATTGTCTGAGACATTCCCTACCCTCGACTGTTCACAATGTATCCTCACTCCACGTATGGTGGAGGTGGCACAGCATCCGAACATCACACTGTATACGTATGCTGAACTGGAAAAGTTAGAAGGATTTATCGGCAACTTCAAGGCGACAATCCGTCTGAAGGCGAAGAGTGTAGACTATAGCAAATGTACCGGTTGCGGACTTTGTACAACGAAATGTCCGCAGAAAAAAATACCTAGCGAGTTTAACGAAGGACTGGGTACACGTACCGCCATTTTCACTCCGTTCCCCCAAGCCGTACCTAACAAACCGGCTATCGACAAGGAACACTGCAATTACTATCAGAAAGGTAAATGCAAAGTATGTCAGAAGTTCTGTCCTACCGGTGCCATAGAATATGACAAACCGGATGAGTTTATTACCGAAGATATCGGCGCCGTAGTGGTTACTACCGGTTTTAACGTACTCAAGACCGATTTCTTCCCTGAATACGGTTATGGAAAATATAAGGATGTCATCACCGGACTACAGTTCGAACGTCTTGCTTCCGCATCCGGTCCTACACTGGGCGAGATACGCCGTCCGTCTGACGGTCAGATACCGAAGAAAATTGTCTTCATCGCCTGTTGCGGTTCACGCGACCCGGCCAAAGGTATCCCTTACTGCTCAAAGATATGTTGTATGTACACCGCCAAACATGCCATGCTGTATCAACATAAAGTACACGACGGCGAGTCGACCGTATTCTATATGGATGTACGCGCGGGCGGTAAGAACTATGAAGAGTTTGTGCGCCGTGCTGTAGAAGAAGATCATGTCAACTATGTAAGAGGACGTGTGGCCCGCGTGTATGAGAAGAACGGCAAACTGATTGTAAAAGGTGTGGACACGTTACTTGGCGCAAAACCTGTTGAGATAGAGGCCGACATGGTGGTACTCGCCACAGCTGGTGTAGCCAATAAGGGTGCTGAAGAACTGGCACAGAAGATGCATATTTCCTACGACCCTTATCATTTCTTCGCTGAAGCTCACCCCAAACTGAAACCGGTGGAGACCAACACAGCCGGTATATTCCTTGCCGGTGCCTGTCAGGCTCCTAAGGATATCCCTGAGACAGTAGCTTCCGCATCAGGTGCAGCCGTCAAGGCCGTTGCCCTGTTGTCGCAACCCACATTGGTACGCGAACCGCTGGTAGCTGTCGTCAACCGCTGTGCCCCTCCGATGTTCAGTACCTGCGTAGGCTGTTTCATGTGTCAGACTATCTGTCCTTACAACGCCATTGAGCGCGAGGAAATCAAAGACCGCCGTACAGGAAAAGTTATCAAGACCGTGGCAAAAATTAATCCGGGACTCTGTCAGGGATGCGGTACATGCGTATCGTTCTGCCGCTCCAAATCAATAGATATACAAGGTTATACCAATGAGGAAATGTACGCGGAGGTAACAGCCCTGTTGAACAAATAAAGCTATCACTATCATGGAAGAAAATAATAACAATAATACATTCGAGCCGCGCATCGTAGCATTCGTATGCAACTGGTGTACTTATGCGGGCGCCGACTTGACAGGTACAAGCCGTATCAAATACGCCACCAATGTGGAAATCGTAAGATTTCCATGTACCGGACGTATCGACTTTATGTTGCTGCTCAAGGCGTTCGCCGGCGGTGCAGACGGTATCATCATATCGGGATGCCACCCCAACGACTGCCACTACACAAGTGGAAACTTCCACGCACGCCGGCGCTGGATGGTATTCAGAGACATGCTCGACTTCATGGGTATCGACATCGAAAGAATACGTTGGTCATGGGTTTCTGCCGCTGAAGGTGCAAAATGGGCCGATGTGGTCAACGACACAGTAAGCAAGATACGTGAAATGGGACCTTATACTGAATATAAAAAAGCTGCCAGTTTCTTGGAGAAGGAGGAAATAAGTCATGAGTAAACTAACTGAAAAGACTGCCGCCCTCCTATCCGAGGGTACAGTCAAAATGATTATAGGTTATGAACAGGGTACCGAACATCCACGTCCAGCATTCTGTCATACACCGGAGGAGTGTGAACGACTGATATTCAATGATGAATGCAAAAACAACCTGGGTGTCTATCTCACGAAAAAAGAAATCATAGGTGAAGATAAAATCGGGGTCGTAGGCAACTATTTCGTCATCAAGACTGTTATTCAACTGAACCTTGAAAATCAGATTAACCTTGAAAATCTCGTATTGATGACCGTCGACGGAGATGAGGTGGTAACATTCGGCAGTATCGACGAGATGCAGCAGTATGTGGACACCCACGAACCTGCGCCCAACGAAAAGGTACTTGCAGCAATCGAAAAGATAGACAAGATGAGCAGAGAGGAACGCTGGGAATACTGGAAGAGCGAACTGTCAAAATGTATACGCTGCTATGCCTGTCGTGCAGCTTGTCCACTATGCTACTGTAACCGCTGCATCACCGAGGTCAACTGTCCACAATGGATAGAGCCATGGGCTGCACCGCTAAGTAATATGGAATGGCAGATTAACCGTATCATGCACATGTCCGGAAGATGCGTAGGTTGCGGCGAATGTGCCGCTGCCTGTCCATTGGAATTGCCTATCGGCATACTCACCAAGAAAATGGGTATGGATATCAAAAACACCTTCGGCGGTTGGAAAGACGGTAGTGTACTGTCTACATATAGCGTAAACGATAAAGAAAACTTCATTAAATGACATTATGGAAAGACTAATCATAAAATCTGATCAGATACAGACCTGGCTCGCCAAGATTATTGAGACCGTGCCACGTGTGATGGCTCCGGTAAAGACTGGGACTAAGGCTGAATTTAAAGAGATCAAAGATGCTGACGGTGTGGCTTACGACACGCTCACTACCACATCATCTGTGAAGGCTGCCGCTTTCCCTAATACGGAGACGCTCTTCGCTTATGAAAAACAAGGTATGGAGACAAAACTGTATGACGTGGCTGACGACAATTTCGTTGAGACCGTCATCTGGCGTGCACGTCCCTGCGACGCTGTAGGTTTCGGTCCTCTCAACAAGATATTCAACTGGGACTACAAAGATAAACTCTTCGATGAACGTTTCGACCGTCTGGTCGTCGTTACTTTCGCCTGCAACAAGGCTGACGGTTGCTGCTTCTGCACATCCGTGGGCGGTGGACCAGGCAACACAGCCGGAAGTGACATCATGCTCACCAAGATAAACGACACGGATACACTCGTGGAAGTGATTACAGACAAAGGACAGAAACTCACAGACCTCTGCAAAGAACTCTTTACTAAGGCAGACGATAGTGTTGACAAAGAGGCTGCGCTGGCTAAAGTTCCCGTCAGATTCACACGTGAACAGATACACGACAAACTGGCAAAAGCTTTCGAGAGCCCTATCTGGAAAGCTCAGTCGGAGCGTTGTCTGGGATGCGGAGCATGCGCTTTCGTATGTCCTACCTGTGCTTGTTTTGACATACAGGAAGATGCCCACGGCAATCACGGGCGCCGGGTACGTTGTTGGGACTCATGCGGATTCTCGCTCTTCACACAACATACATCCGGGCACAATCCACGTCCTACACAGGCTACACGTTGGCGCCAGCGCGTGATGCACAAATTCTCTTATATGCCCGACCGACTCGATGTATACGGTTGTACAGGCTGTGGACGCTGTTCGCGTGCCTGTCCGGTAGATATGAACATAGCAGAACATCTAACAAATATTGCAAACAATGAGTAAGAATATATATATTCCTTATGTGATGGTGGTAGACAAAGTCACCGTTGAGGCACCTGGCGTAAAGACACTGCGTCTGAAATTCCAGAATGAAGAAGAGGGAAAAGAGTTTGAATTCAAAGCGGGCAACTTTGCCGAATATTCAGCTTTCGGTGAAGGCGAATGCACATTCTGCATTGCGTCCGCACCTACCCGGAAAGGTTATATAGAGTGTACTTTCCGTAAGGCAGGCCGTGTCACTTCGGGACTCGACCGTCTGGAGGAAGGTATGACAATGGGTGTGCGTGCGCCTCTTGGCAATTCTTTCCCTATCGAAGACTGGAAAGGTAAAAATCTGGTATTCGTTGCCGGTGGTATAGCCTTGCCTCCTATGCGTGCGGTGATAGACAATGTACTCGACCGCAGAGATGAATTCGGTGATGTAACGATTGTCTACGGAGCGAAGACAGTCAACGACCTAGTGTATAAGGATGAGTTGAAGGAATGGGACGAACGTCCTGATGTCAATCTGTTCGCCACCGTTGACCCGGGCGGTGAAACACCCGATTGGAAAGGCAAGGTCGGATTCACGCCTAACGTATTGGGAGAAGTAGCACCTAGCAGCGAAAATGCCGTAGCAATCGTATGCGGTCCCCCTATCATGATCAAGTTTACTTTCCCAGTACTCGAAAAACTCGGTTTCAAGGATGAGAACATATATACCACCTTGGAGAACAGAATGAAGTGCGGCATAGGCAAATGTGGCCGATGCAATGTCGGACCAATGTTTGTCTGCAAAGACGGACCTGTATTCAGTAAGGTACAATTAAACGCTTTACCTCCAGAATTCTAAAATATATGTAAGGAGGTAATATTATTTAAATGGTTTGAAGCCCCGGCTACGTGATGCAGTTGGGGTTTCTTGATTTATCTTGTAAGAGAGAACTTCAGACTCAGTCCGAAATCCTGCGTTGTTGTAGGATAACTGCTGCTACTCAGCAATGGAGTGTTCGTCTGACGGTCGTAATAAGCAGTAAGTGTAAGTAGTTTGCTCAATGTATAATCAGCACTGAAAGCCCATTTCCATGCTGTGTTTCCACTGCTTGCAGCACTCGTCATCGTTGCGATGTCACGGGTGATAGCCGCCTGGCGACGATAACTTACATCCAGACGAAGATTCAGATTACTGTTAAATCCATCCTTACCACCATTTGTTCTGTTCTGTGTCTGCTGGTTTTGATTATTGCCATTCCCCTTATTGTTACTCTTCACCTTGCGTCTGTTTCCACCACCAAAGAGTTTGAAGTCGTTTATCTTGTATCCCATTCCCACAACCCAGTCTTTACTGCTGGCCTGATTGATCTGAACGCTGGTCATACTCAGACTCAACACCCGCGTAGTCTTGTATTCTACCTTGCATGTCAGATTGTTGTTAAATGTCATATCGATACCCAACAATGGTGAGAACGCCTCGTTGATGCTGACAGTACTCACATTATACATACTACTTGGAATCGGGTTCCCCGTTGTCGCATCGGCTACGAATCCCAAGCCATTCATATATTCCTGATAAGTACTGTAACTACTATATGAACCCACAGCATAAATACTCTTGTATGAATGATTAATATTCACGCTCTTAAAATGGTCGCGGAACCAGGGCAACTGTCCCAGTCCACTGTAACGTATCGTCCAGTTGGGCAACAGTCGTGCTAATGTCGGGAAAATATCGAAATCGCCACCACTGGATGTATACGCAGACAAGAATGCCGGTATCATCACGTCACCGCTATACTTGTTTATTGTCCCGTTGGTTGGGTCGAATTTCTTTCCTGTAAACGAAGTGTAACTGGACGGATATACGGCATTGGCATAACGGGCTTCCACTCTGTTGCGCCAATCATCAAGTGAATTACAGAACTTCTCGAAGGTAGCAGAATAATAGCCGTTATTGGCATCTCCATATCCCTCGAAAGCGCCCTTCAGACTAATTGTTGTCATAGTGAAGGTTCCGCTTTGGGTTGTGGGCATGTTCTCGTACATATATTCTATGCTCTTGGCTGTTGTCTGTGTGCGACTGGCATTCAGGTCGATTTTCAGATTACGTATCGGTTCCAATGTCATGCGCACCTGTAAGTCTTCTGTCTTACTTGTCGTCGCCGGCGTAGAGATTGTATCACTGCATAGCATCCAACCGTTATCGAGTGCTTTCTGTATATAACCGTCACCGGTCAGTCCGAATGCGAAGCCCAGTCCGGGCGACATGATGTCCCCAGTACGTTGTCCAAATGCGGCACCGATGTTTGGCATAAATCCGGGTAGCGACATCGAATATTGATTACGGTAACTGAAACTGATATTACGCGCCATCATCAATAATCGGGCTATACTCTGCGTCGTCTTATACCACCCTTTTTCTTCCGGATTCGGTTTTGCCTTCACCGATAGTTTCAGTATTGCCGTATCTCTGTTTAATATCAGTATTTTATTGGCGTCTACGATCTTATACTTTATCTTATAGTCCTTACCCTCTTTTGTCTTGGCGGTGACAATCAGTCTTTTACTGTTCTTGCCGTGACTGATTGTCATCGTGGTGTCCGGTTTCAGTGTTATCTCCTTCTCAAAGGTATTTTTATTCTTTGGAAGAACGATTTGTTCATTTGTTTTCGCTTTATCTTTCCCTGTATTTCTAGCTCCCAAAGGTGTCTTCTTTATTACGTTACGTTGGGGTTGCTGATTGAACCGCTTATTAGCCTTAGCCAAGAACGGGATATGATTGTAAAGGGTCTCGAGATTGAATGTTCCAGCTACATTTACATCTCGATTATTGGTAATCGTATTGCCTAACGTCGTACCGTCTTCCAGGTCGGTTCCTCGTACCCAATTATATGTGGCAGAATAAGTTCCGTTCGCGCTGATCCAATCGAAAACGGGTATTTTGTTAATAGGCAACTGATACGAGAGGGTGAACGACTGATTATAGTCCAGCGGTTTTCCCCAGTGTTTGATACTCGTCCACACTGAATCTTTCCATGCGCTGTAATGGTCTGGATACAGGTCTTTGTTGATTGGTGTATAGGGTTCTTCTATCTCAGCATGGGTAGCCGACTGGAATGTCATGTGGAGATTATTGGTAAAGTCCCATCTCAAGGAGAATTCCCTGTTCCACAAAAACTGTTCACTGAATGTCAGCGGCAGACTTGTATTCTCAGTACTCTCTAAATCACGCTCCTGCAATTCGTAATAACTACGGGTCATCTCACTGTTGAACGAAATATTCTGAGGCAGATAATTGATACCTATCTGTTTAGGGAAGTCGAGCCATTTACTTTTACTCTTGGCTTTGGCAAATGGTTGAAATGTCTTATAGGTCGGAGAATAATTGTAATTCAAAGCACCGCGCCAGTTGTCTTCTTTCTCATACACTGTAGTTTCACCGCTTGTATACTTATGACTATGACTATATGAGATGGTAAAGTTGGCAGGATCGAAAGGCATCGGATGACGTTTATCCGCACGAATGCCGAAATTGACATTAGACAAAGAGAAATTGGTATTGGTCGTCTTTGTGATCGCAATGCTCTTCAATGAATCACGTTCCGCCTCAGTAGCGCAGGCATCCAGAGCGTCATCCAGTTTCATATCGGTATCCAACGGATTGTATTTCGGTTTACTCTCTTCTTTGGTTACACTGTAATACAGCGGTGCCGTCACTTTCGCTTTATCCGGGAAAAACTTACCCAGTTCTACATTTGCCGTCACACTATATTCTTTATAGTTGTCGGTGGTGCGGGCACTGACACCGTCTTCCAGACCGCCGAATCCTTGTGATACATATTTCCCCATCACATTGACCTGTCCTACGTCAGACAATTGCATATTGAGTGTTCCCTGTGCAGCCCATCCGCCCTCATTGTTATAGTCGCGCAGTCTGAGTTCGTTGACCCAGACTTCGCCCGATTTGGCTGTCGCGGCATTATTCCTGACACCGATAATCATCGTCTTCACCTCACCGAGAGAAGGATTACCGATCATACTTACTTTATTATTGGGATGATTCTCATCATAATTACTGAATAAATAACTGAACGATGCCGTGCCCATAGCCTTCGCCTTGTTACGGGCCTTCTTCAAGGCTGTGAATATACTCAAGTCTATATCCAACATATTGTCATCAGGCCATACCGCTTTACGCGCCTGCGTGTCATTCTGACTATATGTCCCGGCTGGTGTAAGCGTTAGTGGTATATCGTATTCGTAATAGTTGCTCTTATAGTCACTTCCCAACCGTATGAATACCGACAGGTCTCCGTCTTGCAGACTGGTGGTATTGGGGTCATTGGCATTGGCATGAACAAACATTTGCAGTCGTTTATATTCACGGAGATCGAGCGTGGTGGTTTTATATACACCTTTCGCTTCACCAGTGGCCAGATTGGTGACCATCATACTGAGGGCCTGTTCATTGTTCTCGGTTAGCTGCGGCTGTGAAGGGTCCACTACTCTGCTGATACCGGGCGGTACAACATAGTTGACTGGTGTCTTCTCACTGTTTTCCTCTATACTCACTGCACTAACAGCCATTGAACCGCCCTGACTGGCCGACGAATTTGCCAATGTCTGCTTATACGAACGCCATTCACCGCGTACGAGATCGAGTGTACCGAAACGCAATACGATTGGTTTCTTGAAATTCGTCATAAACATACGCATAAACCGTATGGAAGTAAAATCACTGATAGACCCTACTTTCGACTCATAATTCTCCAATGGGATACGGAACTCATACCATGTTACCGACTCTGTTTTTCCATTTCTTAATGTCACACTGGCTGTCCGCTTATCTACTATGTAGTTTTTGCCCACCTCCCATTCACTGGCATCAGGACTGATAGGCAGATGATACTGGTAATATTTCTCGTATTCATTCAATGTATAATCCTGGTTGATATCTTCCACATCCGGTCCGGCTTTGTACGACGTATCATAACTCTCTGTGTTATTGTCCGTGTCCGGTGAGTTCCCTTGTGGATTGTTTATCCGCTTATAACGGTTGAGTATGGATGTTTTGGCTTCATCGAAATCCGAACCGCGGAAATAATGATAGTCATCATTTGCCGGGTCGGCATGGATGGAATCGTATACGGCTGAGTTTACTTTTCCGTTGATACTGGCCAGATATGTCTGGTAGGCACCGTATGTCTGTTCCTCGGTGTCAGTCAGTCCGTTGAAACCGACATCTTGTTTCGCCCTCGAACCGGATGAGGTGGCAAAGGCGTATGTCGTAGTGGCCTGATTCGGTATTTTACCCCATTGTGTGGTCGTGAATCCGCTGGTCCCGTCAACAGGCATACCACTCTCGTAGAATTTCTTTCCGTCGTGCAACACATCCTCGCTCACTTCACCGAGGTTGAAATATAAATCACCTCCATACGACGATGCATCCGTCTGCTGACTGGAATAGATAAAGGGGTCGAGCATCCAGAACTCTATGTATTCAATGTTTGCCGTTTCGAAATCGTTGGTATCCAGTTTACGCATCATACCACCCCACCGTTGTGACGGATTCGTAAGTGTGCCGTCGGCATTGAGACTGGTAGTAAGATTATATGGACCGCGCTCTGACGGATAATAAGCCAGATTGAGTATCGACAACGTATTGGTAGTACCCGAGTAGGTATTGGTCTGGCGGTCAGGGAAAAGTTCGTTTACAGGAACTTCTCTCACATAATGATTACTGAGTTGTTCCAGGTCGCTCTTGATGTGGGCAGGTGTCAACGAACTGCTACGTCGTGTAAACAGAGGGTCTATGGTGTACCATGCCAATCGTGCCCTGTTGTATCCGCTGGCAACAGTCGTCTTATCTGAACTTTCGGCAAACATTGACGGTACACTCGAAATAATCCAAGAGGTAGGGGTCGATACATCTATTGAATTTTTGGTATTTTCGAAATCATCTATATACGAAGCATTATCCTGTGTACCCGATGCCTGTCCGGCGATCAACTGTGCAAATTCGCCTGTAAATGAAATATGTGACGGTGCCGTACAATGCAGGAATGGTATTTTGTCCAGTACGTTGGTAAGCCACTGACTTTCTTTTTTCCAGTTCATGTTCACGCCCCACAGTGTATTGTTGAGCGGTTCCGACCCCATTGTCACTTTTGAGGTAAGAGCCTGCTCAGAGAGATGCTGCAACGTACCGCTCATCTGGAAGTTCTTAGAGAAGTCGTATTCCCAGTTGATACCCAACATCGTCTTTCGGGTCTGTGCATAGTCGGTATTGCTCTCCAGCGACACATTGACAGAAGTGCCTGCGTCTATGATACTCTGGTTCAGTATGGTCACCTCACCGGCACTATAATCTACAGAATAATCGGTACCCTCGGTGAGTTTCACGCCACCTGCCGTAACCACGACAGATCCTTGCGGAACATTATAAGCACCCAGAGATATCACATTGGCGGAGGTTCCCTTATATTGCCCTACGAGTTCATACTTATCCTTATCGGTCATCTGTTTGGCCGTTGTCTTGGTAGAGTCGTAGAGTGCCTGAAAAACAAATTTTTTAGCCGTCTCCGCTGCGACGCCTTTGCTTATCATATAATCGTAAAGTGAACTACCGAACGGTTCAACCTTGGGCAGGAACACGCGTCCGTTGCTTACGGTATATCCGTCTACATAGTCGAAGTAACCGTTACTGTGCGCCTTATTGTTATTATCCAGACGATCGGCACCTATCACTTTCAGCAATGTCTGGTCTTTCATCTGCGTTACCGGTATGTAGTTAAGGTACACACCTGTCGTATCTGACAGATATTTAATATCGAGCTTGAATTTCGTTTTTTCTACCGTCGATGCCAGATAATACACGTTTTTCATCATCAGGTTCCAGTTGCCCTGCTGTGGATTGTTACTCGTGTTTTTCAACGATTTGACAAACAGGGCCTTTTCTGTATCCGTATTATCAGAGGCAAACTCGCCCACCTGGTATGTGACGCCGCCATAAGTGTATTCGTAAGCGATAGCCAATACCTGATCGGTCTGCAAGGATGATTTCAGAGAGATATATCCCAATGATGTATTGACGGTATATTCGGATGATGTAAGCAGACGGGCACTCTCCAGTTTTTCATAATCCGAACCGCCCGTAAATCCACTGATACCGTCCAGTACGGTATTGGTCTGGTCTATGTCGCGCGCTGCCGAATAGGTATTCGCCATCTCGGAATATTCCGTATTGGCTGCATTGCATGGAACCGGTTGACCTGTCGTGCTCCATATACGGTTAGACACCTTCGTATTCTCTCCGAGGTCTGTCAGTGCTATAATATTACGGGTGTTCGTTGTCGTACCTGTCTTATTGGTTACCCATACCTCCACACGATTGATTGTGATACCTGTGGTGAGGTTAGGCAACTTAGACATCGCATTGTCATAGATGCCCCGAAAATAATCGGACAGGAAGAAGTGGCGGTTTTCTTCATAATTGGATACATCCATATCAAAGGCGGTGAGTTGGGTACCACCCTTGCTCGATACACTCTTGGATGTGGATTTCTTCTGCGAGACCACCGTCTGCAACTTCAATTTACCAAACTGCATATCGGTACGTACACCAAACAGGGAATTGGCACCTGTCACCAGCGACGAATTACTCGGGAACGTCACGTTGCCGGCCTCTACCAGTTTGATGATTTCATCTTCCTTACCCTCGTATTTCAGTTTTAGGTTTTTGGCATCAAAATCGAATGTGGCATCCGTGTTGTAGTTCAGGTTCATATTCACCTTATCTCCCACCTTACCGTTTACGCTCAGATTGATTTTCTCATCAAAGTCCATCGTGGTAGTCTTTCGGTTACGGATAGGCAGTGATGGGTTGTCGATGTTCTTGAGCGTAGCACCGAATTTCAGTTCTGCCGTACCCTGTGTCTTGATTCGCACACCGCCCGGACCGAATATCTTCTCGGCAGGTCCCAGGTCGAAGTGCATATCAGAGAACGAGAATTTGTCTTTGCCGCCCGTCTGCCGTTCTTCCTGGTTTTTTTTCTTGAAGTAGGCGTTTATCTCCTGTCGCAGACTCCACAGACGGTACTCTTCGGGTGTCATCATAATCGGGGCTGTGATATAAGTGCCGTCCATTTTGGAACCTATAATATATCTGTCCAGGGAATCGTTGTATACCACATCCTGCTTCAGATTGTCAGGTCGCGCCAAGTCGGCGGGAATCTGATTCAGATCGCTCACAAAGATGGGTGTGGTACGCTGTATCTGCCAGTGAGGTTTCAGGGAAGAGTCGGGATTGGCATACATACTGTCAAGGCGGTTCTGAGTCTGAATGGCGTTTTTCAACCGCAACTGCTGTTGCCGCGGATTATTCTGGCGCTGCTGCGCCACATTGTTTCTCCTCTGTTGCTGGTTTTGCTGCAAGGGTATGATATCCAGGCCGAACATCTGCAGAATGTTGATGCTAAGCAATAATACCAAGACAGACAAAACCAGTTTCAGGTGTTTCATTTGATCTGTTTCAAAGCCAACTTTACAACGGTCTCCACCGGAGCATCCGGGTTTTCCCTGAGTATATCCACTACCACCTTTTGCGAAGGTGCAGGGGCAAAGCCGAGCATAGACAGCGCACTTACCGCCTCATCCTTTACAGCGTTGTTGACCGGTGCCGACATCGAACCGCCTTGCGGTATCTCACTTGTGATACCCAGCGTCACGATCTTATCTCTGAGATCTACAATGATTCTCTGCGCTGTCTTCAGTCCGATACCTTTGATACCCTTGAGCACCTTTTCATTGCCTGTGGATATATGGTCGCACAGTTCTGAAGGACTCATCGACGAGAGAATCATACGTGCAGTATTGGCTCCCACTCCCGATACGCTGATGAGAAGAAGAAACAAATCACGCTCCTGACGGGTGGAAAAACCGAACAGTACATAAGCGTCTTCACGTACAGCCTCGTAAACAAAGAGTTTCACTTCCTTTTTGCCTTGTACGGCTGTATAGGTATTAAGAGATATATTGAGTCCGTAGCCCACGCCACCGGCTTCGACTACTGCCATAGCGGGCGTAAGTTCGGTCAAATCACCCTTTACATATTCTATCATTTTCTTTTCTTCTTATTATATAATAACAATACTATAACGACTTCCGCGCCTTTTTATTGTATCATGACCGGTAATGCGGACGAGACTGTATTGAAACGTCGACCTTAATCTTATAATTTGTCAAAAATATACGTTAATTAGTTACAAATTGCAACTTTTCTTCCTTTTTTTATCAAAAAAGTGTATCGGCTAATTTGTTTTTAACAGAAAATCTGTATTTTTGCAACCGCAAACTTAGAACAAACATTTTAAAACCAATAAAAGAATATGAAAAAAATCAGAGCAGCCGTAGTGGGTTACGGTAACATCGGACAGTACACTGTTCAGGCTCTCGAAGCAGCCGATGACTTCGAAATAGCTGGTATCGTTCGCCGTAATGGTGCTGAAAACAAGCCTCAGGAATTGGCTCAGTATGATGTCGTAAAGGATATTACCGAACTGAAAGATGTAGATGTAGCTATTCTCGCCACTCCTACCCGCAGTTGTGAGGAATTCGCCAAGAAGATTCTTCCTCTCGGAATCAATACTGTCGACAGTTTTGATATCCACACGAATATCCGTCAGTATCGTGCCAACCTGATGCCGATCTGTAAAGAAAACAAGACTGTTTCTGTTATCGCTGCCGGTTGGGATCCGGGATCAGACAGTATCGTTCGTACATTGATGCAGAGCCTCGCTCCTAAAGGACTGTCTTATACTAATTTCGGTCCGGGTATGAGTATGGGTCACAGTGTATGTGTACGTTCCAAGGCTGGCGTTAAGAATGCTCTTTCTATGACCATTCCTAAAGGCGAGGGTATCCACCGCCGTATGGTTTATGTAGAACTGGAAGAGGGTGCGAGCCTCGACGAAGTGACAAAGGCTATCAAGGCTGACCCGTACTTTGCAAGCGATGAGACACATGTATTCCAGGTTGCTTCTGTTGACGACGTACGTGATATGGGTCACGGTGTAAACCTTGTACGTAAAGGTGTAAGCGGTAAGACACAGAACCAGCGTCTGGAGTTTAACATGAGTATCAACAACCCTGCCCTCACAGGTCAGGTACTGGTCAATGTGGCCCGCGCCTCTATGCGTCAACAGCCAGGTTGCTATACAATGATCGAGATACCTGTCATCGATATGCTTCCAGGTGAGCGCGAAGACCTTATCAGTCATTTGGTATAAACAACACCCCGGTGCGCGGGAAAATTTCCCTTCAAGCCAAATTAAATTCCCTTCAAAGATAATTTTTTATTCTTGAAGGGAAATTATTTTCCCTTCAAGTCAATGAAATATCTCCATAATGGTGCGGCCATCAACGCCTGTTTTATCTCATTGCGCTCAAGCATCGCCTTTACTTCTTCTTTGCTAAACAGATACACATCTATATCTTCAGTGTCATCCAGATGCTGTCCGCTTACCTTTTTCACATTTGTGGCCAGATAGCAATAGCAGAGATTGGTGTTGGTACTTGGATTGGGTGATAGCACCATCATCTGTTGCCAGTCTCCACCGGCATACCCCGTCTCTTCCTGCAACTCACGACGGGCTGCCTCCAACGGTTCTTCGCCTTTTTCTATCACACCTGCTACAATCTCAAAAGAAGTGATGCCGAGCGCATAACGATACTGACGCACAAAAACCATCTGTCCGTCTTCGGTGATGGCGATGACATTGATCCAGTCAGGATATTCGAGTACATAATATTCATCGTTAGTTACACCGGTAGGCAATTCTACGGTATCTCTGCGGGCGGTAAGCCACGGTCGCTTGATGAGATATTCGCTCTTGAGCGTCTTCCATTCTTTACTTTTTTCCATATTCATCACTCTTATAGATCAGTTCTGCTTCCAGCATTTCCAGTTTTGGCATGCGATAGCCGGCTTTTCGGGCTTCCTCTATCGGTCGGGTGTAGAGATAATATATCTCCATCGGGCGATGATAATCGTAATCGAGTTTCATACTTGGCGAATAAGGGGTCATCTCGCGCGTCATCGTGATCATCAGGTCGGCAAACGAACTATCGATATGTTGGATTCCTAGATGTTGAGCTGCACCTACCACCTCCATCATCAAGTCGCGTATCAACTGGGCGGTAGCTTCATTTTTCAACAAAAGATCGGTCTGAGTGTTGAGGGCTACGGTCATACCGTTGAATGGCATATTCCACACAGCCTTTTTCCAACGTGCTTCCTCATATTCCACTTCCTTTGCCTTGATACCGGCAGCGGTAAAATCCGCTATCAGACGGGTGATGATATCATTGTCCCTGCATGAATAGTTGCCTATGTTAATACTTCCATAACATTGATGATTGATATGACCAGGTCCTGCCTTGGCAGAACAGATGAAAGCCAGTCCGGCTGCGATATAAGTATGGGGAAACTCACGCTGCAGGTCACATTCCAGTCCGATACCATTCTGTATCAGCAGTACGAGCGTATCATCTTTCAGCAATGGGGGAAGAATTGTCTTGAGCAGATGATTGTTAATCGACTTCAGACTGACTATTACCACATCACACTGCGGCATATCCGCCGCGTCCCTGTATGCCTTGACATGATCGATATGAAAATCACCGTCGCAGGAATCGACCTGCAACCCGTTGGCTTTTACAAACTCATAATCATGATGCAACAGGAAATGGACTTCATTGCCTGCCTCAGCCAGTCGACCTCCATAATATCCGCCTATTGCCCCGGTTCCTATTATTCCGTATTTCATAAACCTGTATAATAAATTGTTCGTGCAAACTTACGAAAAAGTAATCACATAATAAATATTTTCAGGTCCTATTTTGCATTTTATATTAACAGAGTCGTATCTTTCCTGATAAATGGACACGGAAACGACAAGAAACACCTGAGTCACATTTTACCAGACAGTTTCGTAAAAAATCATTGTCCATGATAAATAATCAAGGGGAAATTGAGATAAGATGAAGGAAATGTGTAATTTTGTACCATATTAAATCAATACATAGTTATGAAATTACAGAAGACAATCATGCTGGCACTCGCTATAATACTAGTGTCGGGAGCAGGAGCCAAAACAAAAGCCCCAAAGGAAAAGGATATGGGTGCTTATCTCATGGTTTACCACAAGGATGCCGACCACAGTCTACACATGGCCCTGAGCTATGACGGATACAAATGGAAAGCCCTCAACGGCGACAGACCTATCTTTGCCGGCGACACAATAGCCGAACAGAAAGGCATACGCGACCCGCACATTTTCCGGGCACCCAACGGGAGATTCTATCTGGCTATGACCGACCTCCACCTGTTTGCTCAGCACAAGGGATACCGCGATACGGAATGGCAACGTGACGGAAGCAAATACGGATGGGGAAACAACCGAGCTCTGGTGATGATGGAAAGTGACAACCTGATCCACTGGAACAGAGTAGATATGCGTTTCGACCAACTGGATCCGAGCCTGAAAGAAATAGGATGTGTATGGGCTCCCGAGATGTCATGGGACCGAGAGAAAAACAAACTGATGATGCTGTTTACTATGCGTTTCGGCACAGAGAAGGAAAAGCAATACTTTGTCTATGTAAACAATGATTTCAACAAGATAGAAACGCTGCCGCAAGTGCTCTTCGCTTATCCCAAGATGGGTATCCAGGCTATCGACGGAGACATCTCTTACGCTGGCGGAATGTATCATCTGATGTATGTACCTCACGACGGGACACCGGGTATCAAACAGGCAACAAGTAAGAGCATCACAGGTCCATGGGATTATCATGACGAATGGATAGACAGAGAGCCCGGGGCATGCGAGGCACCTAACGTGTATAAACTCATCGGACAAAACAAATGGATACTGATGTACGACATTTACAGCATTCGCCCAAGCAACTTCGGATTTATGGAGACAACCGACTTCAAAACGTTCAACTATCTGGGTCACTTCAATGATGCAGACGGAAAAATGAAGGCCGAAGGATTCTCACAGCCCAAGCATGGAGGAGTGTGCTGGCTCACCAAGGCCGAAGCAAAAATGCTGGAGAATCACTATAAATGATTGTTTTCAGGTTCTGTTTTCCATTTAAATTAACAGAGTAGCATCTTTTCCTGATAAACGGATACAGAAAACAACATTTTGACATAAAAATTAAAAAACTTTGTCTTTTATTTTGTTCTGCACTCAATTTGCTGTATCTTTGCCACTTGATTAAGCATGTATGAATGGAAGATAGTAATAATCTAGGGCTTCTTAACAGTATAAACTATCCGAAGGATTTGCGTAAACTAAGCGTTGAGCAACTTCCAGAGGTTTGTAGCGAACTTAGACAAGATATAATAAAGGAACTATCTGTTAATCCGGGACATCTGGCTTCCAGTCTGGGTGTAGTGGAGATAACAGTGGCCTTGCATTATGTCTTCAATACTCCTTACGACCGTATCGTATGGGACGTGGGTCATCAGGCTTACGGACATAAGATTCTTACAGGCCGACGCGAACAGTTCTGCACAAACCGCAAACTGCATGGTTTACGTCCTTTCCCATCCCCCGAAGAAAGTGAATACGATTCATTCGTATGCGGACACGCCTCCAATTCGATATCAGCTGCACTGGGTATGGCGGTGGCCGCTAAAAAACTGGGCGAAAAACGCCAAGTGGTGGCTGTCATCGGTGACGGGGCAATGAGCGGTGGACTGGCTTTCGAAGGACTTAATAATGCATCTTCCACTCCGAACGATATGCTGATCATATTGAATGATAACAATATGAGTATCGACCGCAGTGTCGGCGGTATGAAACAATACCTGCTGGGACTGAATACCAACGAAACATACAATGCCCTGAGATACCGAGCAGCCAGATGGCTATTCTCTAAAGGAATGATGAATGACGACAGGCGCAAAGGACTGATTCGTCTGAGCAACGCCTTTAAGTCGGCTATCAGTCATCAGCAGAACATATTTGAAGGCATGGATATAAGATATTTCGGACCCTTCGACGGACATAACGTGATAGAACTGGTGCGGCTGTTCCGCTCTATCAAGGATATGCGCGGACCTAAATTGCTGCATCTGCATACCAAAAAAGGAAAGGGATACGGACCTGCGGAAAACTCCGCCACAATATGGCATGCACCAGGGAAATTCTGTGTCGACACAGGTGAACGACTGGTGACTGATACCAGTGGGACTCCTCCTAAATTCCAGGATGTATTCGGTAAGACGCTGCTCGAATTGGCGGAAAAGAACCCTAGAATTGTGGGTGTCACACCTGCGATGCCTTCGGGGTGTTCAATGAATATCATGATGAAAGCAATGCCCGACCGTACATTCGATGTCGGTATCGCCGAAGGACATGCCATTACTTTCTCGGGTGGTATGGCTAAGGACGGCCTACTGCCTTTCTGTAATATATACAGTGCGTTCTCCCAACGTGCTTACGACAATATCATCCACGATGTGGCCATACTGAAACTGAACGTCATAATATGTCTCGACCGTGCCGGACTGGTAGGTGAAGACGGGGCTACGCATCACGGAGCTTTCGATATGGCATTCCTGAGACCGATACCTAACATCACCATCGCATCACCGATGGACGAGCATGAACTGCGTAAACTGATGTACACTGCTCAACTGAAGAACCAGGGACCGTTCGTGATTCGCTATCCGAGGGGCAGAGGTGTCTGCGTAGACTGGAAATGTCCGCTCGAAGCAGTTCATATCGGTACAGGCAGAAAACTGAAAGATGGTAAAGATATCGCTGTACTCACCATCGGACCGATAGGCAACGATGCCGTGGCTGCAATCAAAAGAGCTGAAACAGAAAAGCCCGACTTGAAAGTAGCACTCTATGATATGCGTTTTCTGAAACCTCTGGATGAAAAAATCCTTAAAGAAGTAGGTGATAAGTTCTCCAGAATCGTAACTATAGAAGACGGCGTAAGAAAAGGCGGACTAGGGTCGGCTGTGCTGGAATGGATGTCGGACAATGGATACACACCTCATATCACACGACTGGGACTGCCCGACAACTTCGTAGAGCACGGTAAGGTGGAAGAACTGCACAAGATAGTAGGTCTGGATGTGGACAGTATTAAAAACATACTCATCAAATGAAACTGATCATTGCCGGTGCAGGCGCCGTTGGAATTCACCTGTCAAAACTGCTTTCCCGCGATCATCAGGACTGTATACTGATTGATGAAGACGAAGAGAGATTAGCCGGTCTCGATAACGATTATGATATCATGACCATGCATGCCTCACCTACAAGCATAGAAGCTCTCAAGAATGCCGGCGTGGACAACGCAGACCTTTTTGTAGGTGTGATGCCCGAAGAGACAGCAAATATGACATGTTGTATCTTGGCTAAAGGATTAGGAGCGAAAAAGACCGTAGCCCGGATAGACAATTATGAATACCTATCACCTAAATTGGAAGATTTCTTTGGTAACATGGGTATCAGTTCACTTATATATCCGGAAGTTCTCGCCGCACAGGATATCATCAACGGACTCAAAATGAGCTGGGCCAGACAGCGTTGGGATGTACACGGCGGTGCACTGATACTGCTAGGTATCAAACTGCGTGAGACTTGTGAAATACTGAACCAACCTCTGAAAGAACTCTGCGGTCCGAACGACCCTTATCATATCGTGGCTATCAAACGCGGGGGCGAAACCATCATCCCGGGTGGTAACGATGAACTGAGAAATCTCGACTTGGCATATTTCATGACCACAAAGGAATATATCCCCTATATCCGCAAGATTGTGGGTAAGGAGCATTATGCAGACGTAAAGAATGTCATCATTATGGGTGGCGGCAAGACCACTGTAAGGACAGCCCTTACCCTACCCGAATACATGCACGCCAAAATTATTGAGAAAGACAGCAAAAGATGCGATCGCCTCAATGAACTGATAACAGCCAAAAACGTCATGGTTATCAATGGCGACGGAAGGGATATGTCTCTGCTGATGGAAGAAGGTATACAGACCACGCAAGCTTTTGTAGCACTGACAGGTAACACGGAGACCAATATTCTGGCATGTCTTACAGCCAAGCGTATCGGAGTCAGAAAGACAGTGGCAATGGTTGAGAATCTGGATTACGCCAGTATGGCTGAAAGTCTGGATATCGGTACCATTATCAACAAGAAGGCTATTGCAGCCAGTCATATATATCAGATGATGCTCGATGCCGATGTAAGCAATGTCAGATTTCTGATGATGGCGAATGCCGATGTGGCTGAATTTACCGCCCAACAGGGTTCTGAGGTAACAAGGAAACCTGTAAAGGACCTGAAGATGCCTTCCAATACTACGATTGGGGGACTTGTGAGGGATGATGTAGGTATGCTTGTATCCGGAAACACGCAGATAGAAGCAGGTGATTCGGTTATGGTATTCTGTCATGGACTGAACATGAAGAAGATTGAGAAGTTTTTTACTAAATAACCGGACATGCTGAATCTGAAGATTATATTCAAGATTATAGGTCAATTACTCTTTATCGAGTCACTGATGTTTTTGTCTTGTCTCATCATGTCTATATATTATCAGGAAGACGACACATTCGCTTTTCTGATATCCATTACGATAACGACGTTGTGCGGTATTCTGTTCAAGTTTCTCGGTCGTAAGGCAGAGAACACACTCAACCGCCGCGACGCATACCTCGTTGTTACACTGACTTGGATTATTTTCAGTCTATTCGGAACGTTTCCTTTTATTATCAGCGGTTATCTCACTAATTTTGCAGGAGCTTATCTCGAGACGATGTCCGGGTTTACGACAACAGGAGCCTCTGTTATAGATAATGTTGACATATTCCCCCACGCCCTGCTTTTCTGGAGGTCAATGACCCACTGGATAGGCGGTCTTGGTATTGTTTTCTTCACGGTCGCGGTATTGCCGTCGCTTGTAGGAGGTAGCGTTAAAGTATTCACAGCAGAATCAACAGGCCCCATCAAATCGAAGTTGCATCCTCGACTGAGCACAACGGCCAAATGGATATGGATGGTTTACCTGGTTCTCACCGCTGCCTGTGTATTGTCATTCTGGATCGGGGGGATGGGATTCTTTGACAGTGTCAACTATTCTATGGCCATAACAGCTACAGGAGGATTCTCCACCCATAGTCAAAGTATAGCCTATTTCAATTCTCCGACGATTGAATATATTGGAATCGTATTCCAGTTTTTGTCGGGTATGAATTTTACATTGATTTACCTGTCCATATTTAAAGGAAAGTTCAGTTTGATACCTAAAAATTCGGAATTCAAATTCTATACCATCTTAGTTTTAATATCGACGGCATGGATAGCCGTATTGTTGGTCAGATATAATCATTACGATGTGTCGCATGCCATACGTTCGTCTATGTTCCAAGTGGTATCCCTGATTACAACTACCGGTATGTACAGTGACAATGCCGGTCTATGGCCGCACATGACTTGGCTGATACTGTCTATCTGTATGTTCTTCGGAGCATGTGCAGGAAGTACCAGCGGTGGACTGAAATGTATACGTGGTGTAATGATTATGAAGGTGATACGCAATGAATTCCTTCATATACTGCATCCCAAGGCTGTACTTCCCATCAGGATTGACGGAGAGAACGTTCTACCATCTGCTGTACCGAAACTGATGGCGTTCTTTGCGTTATATATCCTACTGTGTTTTCTCGGCGCTGTATATATGATCAGTATGGGTATAGAAAGTACAGATGCTGTCACCATATCTTTGAGCAGTCTCAGCAATGTGGGACCAGCTCTTGGTAATGAAATAAGTCCTATTTCATCATGGAGTCCACTGCCCGATTCCGTAAAATGGGTTTGTTCGGCTCTTATGCTACTCGGACGTCTGGAGATATTCACTGTACTGGTGATATTCACTCCCGGATTCTGGAAAGACAATTGATTTTTTATTAATGATAAATTTATAGATTATGAAACCGTTAAAATTTAATCCGCTGCTCAAACAGACGATTTGGGGTGGCGACAAGATTATTCCGTTCAAACACCTGGACGAGAAGATGGAACAAGTAGGCGAGAGTTGGGAAATCTCTGGTGTTAATAATAACGAGACCATCGTGAGTGATGGCGAATACAAAGGAAAGGGACTGAACTATGTGGTCAACGACTTAAAGTCTGATCTCATAGGCAAAGACAACTACAAGCGGTTCGGCAACGAGTTTCCTTTGCTGATCAAGTTTATTGATGCCCGCCAGGATCTCTCCATCCAAGTGCACCCCAACGATGAGACAGCCAAAAAACAAGGCAAAGAGCGCGGAAAGACAGAAATGTGGTATATCATGGATTCGGAACCTGATGCCAAACTGCGTTCCGGACTGAAAAAGAAAATTACTCCCGATGAGTATAAAGCGATGGTGGAAAATGACACGATATGCGATGCCATAGCGGAATATGATGTAAAAGAGGGTGATTGCTTCTTCCTGCCGGCAGGAAGGATACATAGTATCGGAGCTGGCTGTTTTCTCGCTGAGATACAACAGACAAGTGATGTGACCTATCGTATATACGACTTCAAGCGTAAGGATAAAGATGGTAATGAACGGCAACTGCATACCAAAGAGGCTGCTGAGAGTATCGACTACACTGTATACGACAATTACCGTACCGCATATTCGCCTGTAGAGAATCAAGGTATATCACTCGTTCAGTGCCCATACTTCAAAACGGCGGTATACGACCTGAATGAACCGATGACGATAGACTACTCCGAACTCGACAGTTTTGTGATCCTGATTGGTATGAAAGGTGAAGGGACCATCATTGACAACGAGGGTAATGAGACTTCACTGAAGGCTGGAGAGACGATTCTATTACCGGCAACGACAGACAGTATCAAAATTACGGGAACGATCAAGTTTCTGGAAACGTATGTTTAATCATCCTATTATAGACAACTGATAATGCAGGCTACTCGCCTGCATTTTTTGTTTTCTCCTGATCGCGCAACACATCCGCCCTGCTCTTCGACTTATTGACCAGTCCTACACCGAACACAACAAAGATGACGGCAAATGCCTGGCCCCACTGGAACACGCCGATACCTGCCAGTACACTGACAGTAACAGACACGACAGGCTGTATATAATTGTATATGCTGATGACGGTTGGGCGCAATATCTTCTGTCCATTCATTGTCAGCATATAACAGATATAAGTACCAAACACGACCACATACGCTGATTCGAATATCGTTTTGGCGGATATTGTATTCCATGGTATAGCGGCAACACTACTGAATGTAAATGGTGATATCATCAACGAGGCAGAGAGAAACATCCATTTGTTGATTGTCACGACCGAATATCTCTTTATCAGTTTACTGAAAAGAGTAAGATATAACGAGAACGATACCTGAGCTGCCATACAGAGCAGGTCACCGCGGATATCCCCCACTTTATCACTTACGGCCGCAGCACTGGTAAGAATAAGCATCACTGCACCCACGCAACCAAAGAATATACCCAGCACCTTTTTGCTGGTTACCGGTTCGTGAAGAATGATGGCAGACAATATCATCGTGACGATAGGCGCCGATGTGGTAACTATACTGGCATTGACAGGTGACGTAATACTGAGTCCGATAGTATAACAACACTGGTTACAAATCAGTCCGAAAATACTGGCGAGGAATATCATGAAGATATCCTTGACGGGTACATGTTCATTCTTGATAAAAAAGGATGTAATCCAGAAAAGAGCGGCTGCACCCGCCACCCTGAACGTTACCATATCCAATCCCGTAATACCATTACTCATTGCATCCTTGCCGAGTGGTGCCATTAATCCCCAAAACACACTGGCAGTAAACATCGAAAGGTGTGCAATAAGTGGCTTTTTGTTATCCATTTTTCTTATTTTATCTATTTTCACGGTGCAAAGTTACTATTTTCTCAGAATATTTTATATTTTTGCCAATAAATAATAGATAAATATAAATATTATGCAGAAATACGCTGACTATATCAAGAGAATAGAGATAGACTCTCTATGGAGCGGACGAAAACATATCGTCTGGGACCTTGACAAAAAGGTGAATGTGCTTAGTGGTATAAACGGTGAGGGCAAGAGTACCATTCTTAACAAGGTGGAACGGGGACTGTCACCAGGTGGCGAGTTTGCCAGTCATGCACTGCGGGGCGTACATCTCACGGTATTCCCCGAAGAAGCTACATGGATAAGGTATGACGTGATCAAAAGTTTTGACCGCCCGCTCATGTCGGCTGAAATCATCAATAAGGTTGAGGATGACGGTGTCAAGACCGAACTGGATTGGCAAATCTATCAACTGCAGAGGCGTTTCCTTGATTATCAGGTAAATATAGGTAACCGTATCATCTCCACCCTGCAAAGTTGCAGTGCTGATGCAGCAACAAAAGCGCAGGAAATATCAAAACCAAAAAAGAAATTCCAGGATTTGATTGATGAACTGTTTGCCAGTACGAAGAAGACGCTCATACGTACGAAGAACGAGATACGGTTCCTGCAGACAGAAGAAGAACTGACACCTTATCAACTGTCGAGTGGCGAGAAGCAGATGCTTGCCATACTGCTCACCGTATTGGTAGAGGATAACCAGCATTATATTCTCTTTATGGATGAACCGGAAGTAAGTCTGCACATAGAATGGCAGGAAAGACTTATCGAGATCATCCTCGAGCTCAATCCCAATGTTCAGATCATCCTCACTACCCATTCACCTGCCGTAATCGTAAACGGATGGGCAGACAAGGTGACAGAAGTATCAGATATTACCGACCAAGATTAATCGTCATGAGTCATCGTCTTAGAGACAATCTGAATTCGCGCTACTTCGAGGCTGCCAACAATCTGAAGCCCAAAAACGCTCGTCGCCGCATCATAGCTTATGTAGAGAGTTATGATGATGTCTACTTCTGGCGTACCGTACTGAGTAGTTTTGAGAACGACACACGTTACTTCGAAGTGATGCTGCCGTCACGTTCCAATCTGACTAAAGGGAAAAAGTCGGTACTGATGAATTTTATCGGCGACCGTATGGGAGAGGATATGATAGCCTGTGTAGATGCCGACTACGATTATCTGATGCAGGGAGCAACGCAGACATCTGATAAGATTCTCAGCAGTCCATACGTATTCCATACTTATGTCTATGCGATAGAAAACTACCAGTGCTACGCCCAAAGCCTGCATGATGTGTGCGTGATGGTTACACTCAACGACCATTCCGTGTTCGACTTCGTCGACTTTATGCAACAGTATTCCGAGGCTTGTTATCCTCTCTTTGTATGGAGTATTCTTCTTTACAGAAGAGGACTCTATAAGGATTTTACCATTTCTGATTTCTGTAAGGTTGTGGAACTGGGTGGATTCAATATGCGTTCTCCCGAAAAGTCCATTAACAATCTGCGTAACAAAGTATATCGCCGTGCCGAAATGATGCGGCGCCACTATCCTTCGTTGACAGATAGTTACGACAAAATGGATCAGGAACTCAGACAACTTGGTATTACCCCCGACACAACCTACCTTTATATACAGGGACATCATATCTTCGACAATATCGTGGCACCTATCCTCGGTAATGTATGCGAATATCTGAGACGCGAACGGGAAAACCAGATTTACCGCCAAGCAGTACACAATACACAGATGCATAACGAATTGTCGTGTTACGAGCACAGTATTGAAGATATTCCTGCTATGCTGAAAAAGAATTTCGGTTATATCAACTCACCACAGTTTGTCAGACTGAAACAGGATGTCGCCAACTATCTGGAGAATGGGAAAGACCAAGAACAGATAGAAGACTAGGTAAAATAGCCCCGAAAACCTAAGAAAAAGACCTTTTTTCAGTCAAATACCACGATTGTGGTATGCCAAATGCCCCAAATGTGCGATTTCTTTGCACTCAAAATCACCGTACCTTTGCATTGTCAATAAGAAACAAATGACAACGTGATTATAAAACGATAATAACAACAAAAAAAATAAAGATTATGAGTAACAAGAAATTTCATTTTGAGACACTACAACTTCATGTAGGACAAGAACAGGCAGACCCGGCAACTGATTCACGCGCGGTGCCTATCTATCAGACGACATCTTACGTCTTCCGTAATTCACAACATGCAGCCGACCGCTTCGGTCTGCGCGATCCAGGTAATATCTACGGTCGTCTTACCAACTCTACCCAAGGGGTGTTCGAAGACCGCGTAGCAGCACTCGAAGGTGGAGTGGCAGGTCTGGCAGTAGCTAGCGGTGCAGCAGCCATCACTTACTCCCTGCAGAATATCGCACGCAACGGTGACCATATCATAGCAGCCAACAATCTATACGGCGGTACATTCAATCTGCTCGAACATACGCTGAGCACTCAGGGCGTAGAGACAACCATTATCGACCCATCCGATTTCGACGGTATCGAAGCTGCATTCAAACCCAACACGAAGGCTATCATCATTGAGACGTTCGGCAATCCAAACGCGAGTGTAACGGATATTGACAGGATTTCGGCTATCGCCCACAAACACAACACAGTAGTTATTGTGGATAATACGTTCGGCACACCTTACCTGATACGTCCTATCGAACATGGAGCTGACATAGTGGTACATTCAGCTACCAAATTCATCGGAGGACACGGAAGCAGTCTTGGTGGTGTAATCGTAGACGGCGGCAAATTCGACTGGAAAGCCAATGCCGACAAATATCCTTCTCTGGCAAAACCGGATCCCAGTTATCACGGTGCCGTATTTGCCGATGTAGCCGGAGCTGCCGCTTTCGTAACACGTATACGTGCGGTGGTGCTACGTGATACAGGTGCCACTATTTCTCCTTTCAATGCATGGGTATTGTTACAGGGACTGGAGACACTCAGTCTGCGTGTAGAACGCCATGCTTACAACACCAAAAAGGTGGTAGAGTTTCTTGCCAACAATCCTAAGGTAGAAAAGGTGAACCATCCTTCCCTTCCCAGTCATCCTGACCATGCGCTGTATGAGAAACTGTTCCCCAATGGGGGTGGATCTATCTTCACATTCGAGATAAAGGGTGGTGAGAAAGAGGCATGGCAATTTATCGACCATCTTGAGATTTTCTCTCTGTTGGCAAACGTAGCCGACGTGAAGAGTCTCGTCATTCATCCTGCCACGACCACACACAGTCAGTTGAGTCCGGAGGAACTGAAACAACAGGGAATCTATGCGAACACAATCCGTCTGAGTATAGGAACAGAACATATAGATGATATCATTGACGACCTGCAACAGGCTTTCGATGCAGTAAAATAAAAAAAGAACAACAGAATAATAACAATTTAAAATTAAATATTATGGCAAAGATTGCAAAACAGTTGACCGAACTGATCGGCAACACTCCTTTATTGGAACTGAACAAATTTTCTGCAGCAAAGGATTTGAAGACTCCGATTATCGCAAAGGTGGAATTCTTTAATCCGGGCGGAAGTGTAAAAGACCGTATCGCTCTGGCTATGATCGAAGATGCCGAAAAGAAAGGTATCCTGAAACCTGGAGCTACTATTATAGAACCTACCAGTGGCAATACCGGTGTAGGACTGGCACTTGTATCAGCCGTCAAAGGTTATAAACTGATTCTTACGATGCCAGAGACCATGAGTATAGAACGCAGGAACCTGGTTAAGGCTTATGGCGCTGAAGTTCGTCTGACTAAGGGCAGCGAGGGTATGCCGGGTGCCATCAAGGCGGCAGAGGAACTCAGAGACTCTATTCCGGGAGCTGTCATACTGCAACAGTTTGAGAATCCAGCCAATCCTCAGCGCCACTATGAAACAACCGGCGAAGAAATCTGGAATCAGACAGACGGTAAGGTTGACATCTTCATAGCAGGTGTAGGTACAGGCGGTACGATTTCCGGTATCGGCAAACGTCTGAAAGAGAATAATCCCGCTGTTCAGATTATCGCTGTCGAACCGGCTGCTTCTCCAGTACTGAGTGGTGGTAAGAGTGGTCCTCACAAGATACAGGGTATCGGTGCCGGTTTCATACCAAAGACTTATGATGCCAACGTCATAGACGAGGTATATAAGGTAGAGAACGATGATGCCATCCGTACAGGTCGCGAATTGGCACAGATAGAAGGACTGCTCGTAGGTATTTCATCGGGTGCCGCCGCTTTCGCTGCAGCCGAGGTTGCCAAACGTCCTGAAAATGCCGGAAAGAACATCGTAGCGTTACTTCCTGATACAGGTGAACGTTATCTGTCTACCGTGCTCTATGCATTCGACGAATACCCATTGTAAGAGGCGGAATGATTTATCTGTCGGATGATTCATTGATTATCATGACGGCGGTGTATAAAAATAACTCAGTGCGGAAAAAGACATCCCACTGAGTTATTTTTTTCCGCACTGTTCAATATGTTTCGGGCCTTATCGCTTATTTAAAAGTCCATTTCACAGCAGCTGTAGGAATGAAATACCATCCGTCACGGCCTGCGAAATCTTTGGATATCTCCAGTTCGGAACCGAAACTAAGATTAAAATCCTTATCTACGCCCTTCACCTTGTTCAGGTTAAACCAGATTTGAGGTTCACTGATAAAGATGGCCCTACTGTGCGCATTTTTTTCACGCCACAAATCGGCGAAACCATCAAAACGGAATAATCCTTTGGCAAAGTTCAGATACCATACGGCAGTAAACTGGAAATTATTCGGTTCATCATTTTTCTGAATATACTTGTACATGGCCTGAAAAGAGAAGCCGGCATTGTAATCAGGTGTATTATAATTGTATGCGGCACCAAGCAGATATGCGTTATTGACATAATATCCCACTCCGTTTCCACCATTATACTCAATATGGGCGGCAAAGCCCTTCTTTCCTACCGCAAACTCATGAGATATTTCCCAATAAGCCGAAGCCACACCATTGTTGTTGTAATCCATATCTACAAAGAAATAAGTAGAGCCATGCCACTTGTCAGTGATAAAATCCTCTACGGTAGACGTCCATAAAGGGCGATCTCCATTGGCATTTAACGCACTATACATGTGACGGCCGAAATCACGGTGCAACTGAATGTTAAGTTGTGCGGAAACAGTTGTTGCCAAACCAAGCAACAAAGATGCTGAAATGAATAATTTCTTGATCATAAGATTTAGTTTAATTGTTAATTTTCGGCAAAGTTAATAAAAATATTTAATACTTCCGTGCCATGTAATAAAAATGTAACATATTTGAGATACTTGTTTAAAGATTAAGCATTATCTTTGCCACCATAAAAGTAAAAAAAGACTATTATGGTTGAGAATAGACATCGGATACTTGTCGTAGATGACGAACAGGATTTGTGTGAAATACTTAAGTTTAACCTCGAAACGGAAGGTTATACCGTAGATACGGCTTATTCTGCAGAAGAAGCGCTGAATTTAGATATTACATCTTATGATTTATTGTTGCTTGATGTCATGATGGGGGAAATATCCGGATTCGCCATGGCACGTAAACTGAAACAGGATAGTGACACGAAGAATATCCCCATCATATTCCTTACAGCCCGCGATACAGAAAACGATACGGTGACTGGATTCAATCTTGGTGCCGACGACTATATATCCAAGCCTTTCTCGATACGTGAAGTACTCGTCAGAATAAGGGCGGTATTGAGACGTTCGGGTGAACAGAGCAGTGAAGAAGAACACAACCTGATCAAATATCAGGGATTGATTCTCAATCTCGACAACAAGACACTTTCCATTGACGGTCATGATGTTCCTGTGACCAAGACCGAATTTGAAATCATGCATACCTTGCTTGATGAAAAAGGACGGGTGTTCTCACGTCAGGAACTGATAGACCGCATCTGGCCCGACGATGTACTGGTTCTCGACCGGACCGTAGATGTCAACATTACACGTCTGCGGAAGAAAGTGGGACCTTATTCCAAATGCATCGTTACAAGATTAGGGTTCGGTTACTACTTTGATGCCTGACAGCCTATGAAACGAATATCAGTAGGTCACCGCTTATATATATCAGTACTGTCACTGTTCCTCTTGTTCGCCGTGCTGTTTATCGTCTTCCAGCAGACTCGCGAAAAAGAATTCAAGATAGATACACTGAACATGAAGTTGCAGGACTACAACACAAGGATGGAGGAGTCGCTGCAATATATCGGGCATCATGATGAAAAGGCACTCGACGAATATGTACACAAGCACCACCTTCCCGAACTGCGCGTCACATTGATAGACAAGTCGGGACGTGTGTTCTACGACAACTTACGCAAAGATTACGCCAACATCCGCAACCACAAGAACAGACAGGAGATTCAAGAAGCTCTCAGGTATGGGACGGGATATGACATCAACCGTATCAGTCATACCCTCAAAGGCGATTTTTTCTATTCCGCAACGTATTTCCCGCGCGACGGATTCATCATTCGTTCCGCCCTGCCTTATAATAATGATCTGTCTAAGTCCCTTCAGGCCGACCAGCATTACATTTGGTTCGCTTTGGTGGCCGTACTGTTCCTGACGCTCATCTTATACAGATTCATACAACGCCTGGGAAAGAACATCACCAAGCTCCGTCTCTTCGC
This sequence comes from uncultured Prevotella sp., assembly GCF_937863835.1. Classification (GTDB taxonomy): domain Bacteria; phylum Bacteroidota; class Bacteroidia; order Bacteroidales; family Bacteroidaceae; genus Prevotella. Next base: position 1,551 of record NZ_CALMHT010000050.1, on the reverse strand, counting down.
TAGCAGAGCCGACCACAACGAATCTCTCGACACGGAAGATCTTGTGGAATTTCCCGCAGACGAACTGGGAGAGATAGCCGAACGTATCATCAAGATATACAAGCGTCTGCAGGATACGAAGGAAGAACAGAATATATTGAAACGGCAACTCACCCAGAATGTTGCCCACGAACTCAAAACCCCGGTAGCCAGTATAGAGGGGTATCTTGAAACGATACTGGAAAATCCTAAGATAACACCGGAAATGAAACAACAGTTTCTCGAACGCTGTTATGCTCAGAGCAAACGCCTCAGCAGTCTGCTTCGGGATATATCCACGCTCAACCGTCTTGATGATGCCCCGCAGATGATTGACTTTGAAATGGTAGACATCAACAAGATCGTCGATACGGTCAAGAGTGATACTGCCATAGAGATGCACAAACGCGGTATGACATTTATCGACAATCTGCCCGCTGATATCAAGGTCAGCGGCAACCAGTCACTGCTTTACAGTATTTTCCGAAACCTCACAGACAACGCCATTGCATACGCTGGCGACGACACCACGATAACCGTTACGGCAAAAGCCAATGAAGACTACTGGAATTTCACATTCAGTGATAACGGCGTGGGTGTTGGCAAAGAACATCTGAATCGTCTTTTTGAAAGGTTTTACAGAGTGGACAAAGGGCGCAGTCGCAAAGTAGGCGGAACCGGATTGGGACTCGCAATTGTAAAAAATGCCGTCATGCTGCACAAAGGATATATCACTGCGGCATACAACGAAGGCGGCGGACTAAAATTTAACTTTTCCATTAAAGAATAGAAGACAAAAAATACATGATAACTATTTCCGACTTAAATGGCATCCATGATGATGATGCTAAAATCATTGCAGATCTAATCATGCAGGCCATGAACTATGATTGTTGCAAATACTTTGCAGGAGCGAATCACAGTCTGGATGATTTTCACGAAATGATGACGCAGCTGGTGATGATGGACGAATCACAATACAGTTATCGCAATACGATAGTGGCAAAAGACGACCATAAGACGGTAGGCATATTAATATGTTATGATGGAGCCTTATTACATCCACTAAGGCGGGCATTTATCCATGAGGCCAAATTGTTCCTGGAAAAAGATTTTTCTGATATTGACGATGAAACTGCTGCCGGGGAACTATATCTGGATTCATTGGCTGTCAACAAGCAATATAGAAATAAAGGCATTGCCACGATGCTGCTCAAAGCAGGCATCAGAAGAGCCGGACAGATGAATATCGACAAAGTGGGATTGCTTGTGGACAAAGGTAATCCTGGTGCTGAAAAACTATACACACAACTAGGTTTTAAGTATATAAATGACACGAAATGGGGCGGACATGAAATGAAACATTTACAATACGATTCTTTTTTTGCTGAAAATTTGTGATTTAAATAAAAAAATGCTTATATTTGCGCCTAAATAATATAGGGGAGTTCTAAAAATTAAATAGTTGTATTTCAGGTAATTACATTGCATATCTCGATATTTTTTTGTACATTTGCATAGAACTCAAAGAAC
>NZ_CALMHT010000049.1 GCF_937863835.1 uncultured Prevotella sp. | reverse complement strand
TCTCATTCCGGTACCGTTGTTGAATTGCTTTCCCTTATAGTAACTACGGTTGTTGTTGGCTTTCCAACTGTGGTTGCCACTATAGTTGTCAGCGTTATCCGGTTGGTTGTAATAACTCTTGTTGTGGTCAGGATAACGAGAATAGATGCGATAATTGAAACGGTTCCGGTTCCAGTAAGCCGGACGATAGAAATAGTTGGCATTAAGATATCTCGAATATTTCGAACTACCCAGAATGTAACGCATATCCGTGTTACGACGGTTCCAGTACGTTCCATAGAGGTCGTTGCCGTCATCCAGTTTCAGCAGATAATCATAATTAATCTCGTAGGCAGCGTTGTACTGGGCTTCTGTCAGATTCAGTTCGTATGCCATCTTGTCTGTCAGGAACAGGGCAATACTGCGGGCCTGTTGACTACTCATCGCACTGGCGGATATCGTCATGGATATCATCAGCGCCAAAGTGAATATTAACTTTTTCATAATTCTCAGTTTTTTTGTTGGTTTATATTCTTTTTATTTCACGATGCAAAGATATGCAATCATTCTGAAACAGCAAAAGGGGTTTTCCTACTTAATAGATGGAAAAACCCTATTTCTCAATTTTACATCGTCTTTTGTGAATTGTTAAACCTTTTCTTTCCGTGCGAACCGTTCCTCTTATTTTCTAAGTCTCTTGACAACAGAAGAAACGACTCCCCATACCTGAAAGTCTCTGTCGGCACTAATCTCTATCGGTGAATATTTGTCGTTGGCGGGGCGAAGCCATATTGTACCCTTCGATTTCTCCGACAGGTCGAGGTACTTGATGGTAAAATCTCCTTCGATATAGGCGACAACGATATCTCCGTCCTGGGCATCAAGCGAACGGTCTATAACAATCAGGTCGTTCTCGCTGATGCCTGCCCCTATCATGGAGTCGCCGTGTACCACGGCATAGAAAGTGGCTTCGGGATTGCTGATAATATTACGGTTGAAATCGAAAGTTCGGTCTATGTAGTCTTGTGCCGGACTGGGGAAACCCGCCCTGACACCGCCATCGGCCAATGGCAGTTTGAGGGAAGTGGAGAAATCTCCCGCAAAAATTGTTAACTCGTTTATCTTCTTGCTCATAACTTTGCAAAGTTAAGGAATTTATATTAAATTTGCGCACAAGTAAAAAGAAAAATGATATACGGTCTGGTAGATTGCGACAATTGTTTTGTAAGTTGTGAACGGGTGTTCCGTCCTGACCTCGAAGGTAAACCAGTGGTTGTGCTCAGCAACAACGACGGGTGCGTGATAGCGCGTAGCAACGAGACGAAGGCCCTGGGCGTGAAGATGGGGATGCCCTACTATCAGATGAGGGAAAACTATCCCGATGCAGGCATCACGGCATTTTCTAGCAACTATGAACTGTATGGCAATATGTCGAACAGGGTGATGAATATACTGCGTTCGGAAACGCCTGTGGTGATGCAATACTCCATAGATGAGGCCTTTATGGACCTGACAGGTATGGAAAACCTAGACTTGAAGGAATGGGGCGAAAAGTTGTCGAAGAAAATACGTAAGTGGGTAGGAATGCCCGTAAGCATCGGCATAGCTCCAACGAAGACTCTTGCCAAGGTGGCCAGCCATTTTGCCAAAAAATATCCCGGTTACAACAAATGTTGTGTGATAGATGATGACTGGAAGCGTGAACAGGCACTCAGACTGACCCCTATCGGTGACGTGTGGGGCGTGGGCAGGCGCAATGTGGTTAAGATGGAAGCCGGCGGAGTGCATTCGGCTTATGATCTGACCAAAATGTCGAAAGGATGGGTACAACGTAATTTTAATATAACGGGTGTGCGCACGTGGAGAGAACTGCGCGGAGAAGACTGTATAGAAACGGAACAACTTGACAATGCGCGCAAGAGTATCTGTACCAGTCGCAGTTTTGCGGAGATGCTTGAAGAAATGGATGAAATCAGTACGCAAGTGTCCAACTTTGCCGCACGGTGTGCCGAAAAATTACGGAAACAGCATACGGTAGCTGGTCTTGTGACAGTGTTTATTGATACGAATCACCACAGGGAAGATCTGCAGCAGTATGATAACAGCGGAAGCAGGACGTTGCTTACGCCAACCAATATCACCCAGACGATCATAAGTGCAAGCATCTCGATACTTAGGGATATATATCGAAGCGGATATAAATACAAGAGAGCCGGCGTGATATTGACAGACATCAGGGATGCGGGCGCTGTACAGACAGACCTTGACGACTATGATGCCGAAAAACATAAGAAGATGCAGAAACTTACCGATACGATAGATGAGATAAACCGTAATAACGGCAGGGACTCAATCGTGTTGGGTTCGCAGCAATATAAAGTGAAGGGGACGGATGGTAAAAATGTGAAGTTTGTCAATGCCATCAAACGGAGTCTGAAATCACCCGACTATACAAAACCGGATAATTTTATAATTAATCATTAATATATTTTTGATATGAAAAGAATATTTATCATGGCACTGGCTCTTATGGCAATGACAGCTTGTGTAAGTAAGGTGAAAAAGCCTGTAAAAAAAGAGAAAGTTGCAACAGTAGCGGCGACAGGTCGCCCGACAGAGATGACGAAAGCCATGTTCGTGGAAAAGATTGCGGATATGGATGCCGCTCAGACTGAATTCAAATATAAAGGGGATAAACCAGCCATCATAGACTTCTATGCCACATGGTGCGGACCCTGCAAGATGGTCGCTCCTATCATGGCAGAGATAGCCAAAGAGAAAGCGGGCAAAATAGATGTTTACAAAGTGGATATAGATAAAGAAAAGGAATTGGCGGACGCATTCGGCATACAGTCTATACCGACCGTGCTGTTCATTCCGATGAAAGGCAAACCTATCATGACTCAGGGGGCTATGCCAAAGAGTGAATTTGAAAAGGTCATTAAGCAAATAGAAAATTAATCCAGCTTCTTGACATTTTTGGATAAAATATGTTAACACTCGCGAAAACGGAGGTAAAAAGAGGCAAAAAACTAGTATGTATACTGATTTGTATACTTGGTTTTTTTTGTTGATGTACATTATTTATTTATCTTCGTTCCCTATTTGGAAGAATACACTTCAGTCCGGATAAAAATTGTCGACATCTATAAACAATGTAAATAACAAGAGATATGCAAGAAACAGTCAGTTTTATTAAGCTAATAGAAAATCGCATCAAGGTAGGATGGAATAATCCGTCTATTTGTGATTATGGTGAGAAGGCGTATACGTATGGAGATGTAGCAAAATCGATAGCGCAATTGCACATCATTTATTCTAAAGCGGGTATTGCCAAAGGTGATAAAATAGCTATGTGTGGGAGCAATAGTTCGAGATGGGGTATCGTCTTCATTTCTGCCCTTACTTATGGTGCCGTTCCGGTACCTGTGCTTCCTGATTTTCAGTCGGATCAAATTCAGAATATCGTCAATCACAGCGATGCGGAACTAATGTTTGGTACCCAAAGTATTTATGACCGTCTCCATCTGAAAGAAATGCCGCATATAAAAGCATTCTTTAATCTGGAAAACTTTTCCTTGATTCAATCCGACTCTGCGGATTTGCAGTCGGCAATGGAGAAGTTGGACAGTCTCTTTACTGAGAAATATTCAGCAGGATTCACCCCGTCGGATGTGATATATAGTGCAGAGAAATCTCAGGATGATATGGCAATGCTCAATTATACAAGTGGCACTTCCGGTTTTTCTAAAGGTGTCATGATACCATTTCGTGCCCTTTACAACAATTATTTCTTCTCCATATCAACTTTCCCTAACGGAAATATGCTCTCACTTCTTCCGATGGCCCACATGTATGGACTGATGTTTGAATTCATATTCCCGTTTATCGCAGGTAACAACGTAAGTATATTGACAAGGAAACCTTCGCCCGTCATGCTTAAAAAAGCATTGATGGATGTACAGCCTTCTATTTTGTTCGTAGTTCCGCTTATTGTGGAGAAAATAGTAAAAAAGAATATACTACCTAAATTCTCAGGAAAGAGAGTCGTAAAATACGTTAAGTGGCCTGTCATAGGAAGCATTCTCGGTAGGGTCATACGTAGGAAGATGATGGAGGAATTTGGCGGTAAGGTGACGGAAGTGATAGTGGGTGGCGCTGCCATCAATAGTTCTATTGATGAATTTCTGTATAATATCGGCTTTCCTCTGGCTAACGGCTATGGGGCGACAGAGTGCGCGCCACTTATTTCATACGAAAAATGGAAAAGACGAGCTAAAGGTTCTTGCGGAAAGGCCATTCAGAATATGAAAGTAAAAATCAACAGTACTGATCCTCTGCATGTTATTGGCGAAATACTGGTGTCGGGACCGAATGTCATGCTCGGATATTATAAAGACGAAGAGGCAACAAGGGAAACTGTCGATTCTCAAGGATGGTATCATACAGGTGACTTGGGACTGCTAGATAAGAAAGGTAATCTGTTTATAAAGGGAAGAATTAAAAATATGATACTCGGTCCCAGTGGACAGAATATATATCCGGAGGAGATAGAAGACCTTATCAACTCCATGCTGATGGTCAGTGAAAGCGTGGTGGTGCAGCGCCAAGGCAAACTGGTCGCTTTGGTGTATCCGGATTATGAAGATGCGCACTCTTTGGGACTGACGGACGAGCATGTAACCAATATCATGGAACTCAACCGCGTGGATATCAATGAGATTGTTCCTGCATACGAGCGAATTTCGAGTTTCGAAATAGTTAATCAGGAATTTGAGAAGACTCCAAAGAAAAGTATTAAACGATATCTATATAAATAATGATAAAAAAATAAATAAGAAATGGAAACAAAAATTTCAAATATAGACGGTAAAGTTGTCATCAAAATCATTGGACGTCTAGATACAACAGTAGCTGTAGATTTCAGTAGAGAAGTAGCGCCCTACTATTCTCAGAAGGATGTGAATATGCAGTTGGACTGTACTGACATGGATTATATAGCTTCTTCAGGTCTGAGAGTCTTTTTGTCTACATACAAGTCTCTTACCGCCAATGGTGGAAGTTTGGAAGTTTCGAATTTGCAGCCACAGGTAATGACGGTATTCAACATGACAGGTTTTTCCTCCTTCCTGAATATTGTCTAGTCGCTTTATTCTGATGAAAGGCAAACCTATCATGACTCAGGGGGCTATGCCAAAGAGTGAATTTGAAAAGGTCATTAAGCAAATAGAAAATTAATCCTCTATTCTTTCAGCCGGTATCCATGCCCAAAACGTGGAACCGGCTCCTAATTCCGACAATACACCAATTTTCCCATTCATAAGATCCGTTATAGCCTTACAGATGGAAAGTCCTAGACCGGTACCCTGAACAAACTCATTGAGTTTGACAAAGCGGTCGAATACCAGTGGACATTGATCTTCGGGTATACCTTTTCCGGTATCTTCACAATAGATCTTGATGCCATCATCTTCATAATCGTATCCTACACGTATATATCCTTGTTTGGTGTACTTTACGGCATTCGTGAAGAAATTGGTGATAATCTGTGCGATGCGGTTATAGTCTACATTGACCATCAGATCAGGGAACGGATTAGAACAGATTAAGTCGACATCCGGATTATTATAATGCTGTTTGAGTGTCGTAAAAGTGGCGTCGAAGGATTTGGAGAAATTCGTCTTCTTGTATTCTATCTTCATGCTATCCGAGTCCATGCGCGACAGATCCAGAATATCGTTGATAAGGCGCAACAGAAGTTCTGTGTTCGTGTTTATCATCTTGGCGAAGACATTCTTATCCTCTTCGCTATTATCGTTACCATTGATAAGTAAATTCGAAAATCCCACGATAGCATTGAGCGGTGTACGTATCTCATGACTCATGTTGGCAAGAAACTTTGACTTCAGTTTATCTGCCTGAGATGCTTTGACAACAGCTATTTCAAGACGTTTGTTCTTTTCCAGTATTTGTTCGTTAGCTTTTCTGATTTTGTATCTCAGGAACGAAATGAAGAAGTAAAGCAGTAAGATGGCGACACATAATCCACCCAATATATAATAGATGTACATAGGAGTGCCCGGCTTTTCCGCCCTGCTCTGGAACCATTCGTTGTACAGAGGGTCTATGAGCCCTTGTCTGTTGACGACAAGAAATACACTGTCTACTTTGTTGAGCAGAGTCGTGTCGTTGCCTATGAATCTGTATTGGGTATCGGGGATACCGATGTCCAGACTTTCCAAATTGTCAAACCCGTTTTCGGCAATATACTGATTGACAGGTAACTGGGAATGCACAACGACATCATTGCTACCTTCGTTGATCCTTCTCATTGCGTCGTCAATCTTTGTGACAGGCCTCAAGTTCTTTTGATACTTTAAGTCGCTCAGGATATAATAACACACACCGTACTTTCTGACATATATCTTTCTGTTGAACATTTCGCCCATACTGAAGATCGGTTTCGTGTTTTTATTGTGCACCATCCTGTTTTTCAGACTGGCATAAGTCACTTTGCCAAAATGAAAATATTTCTCACGTTGTTTTGCATATTGCGCACAGGCTAAATCAGCTTTACCTGAATGAATGTCTTCCAACATATCACTTAGATCCTTTAGTTTGATAACATAAGGGATGTTCAGTCTCTTCATCAGGATACGAAGCATATCCATGTTGAAACCTTGCGGATCTCCGTTCTTATCTAGAAATTCCAATGGTGGATAGCTCCAGTTTCCTTCAATCACTAAAGGATGCTCTCTGGTGTATTCGCGAGCCTGGATTTTGAATGGTACAAAACATAATATGATAATGAATGTGGCAATATAGCCTATCTTGTTATGCATGGTCGTATTCGTTTTTTAATATGATGCAGTACATTCTATTCCTAATGAGATGACGCGGTCGCGAATGCTGTCCAGTTCGTCGCGCGTGGCTTTTCTTAATTCGTGGTCAGGTGTCTCACGGTCGATTGTATAAACCATAACTTCAGAAGGCTGGATATATTTCACCGCTTCAAGCCAGGGATTTACGTATCTGTCAGAGGTGTTGTCTACATCCTCTCCGTCTATAGTTCCTTTCATAAACATTGTTTGTATGATGACATGACCATTGAAAGATTTCAATCCGTCTATAATCTTCTCTACATCATAAGTGCCCCCAACAGGGCGGTCTACCTTATTGATATAGACAGAATCTACAGTGTCTAATTTTAGAATATTATTATCTATGCGCATCAGGGCTTCGTGTACTGCCGCACGATGAATAAAAGTGCTGTTGCTGAGAACGGAGACCTTGGCGTTAGGGAAATACTTGTCCCGTAGACGGATTGTGTCGTCTATGATCTCAGAGAAATGCGGATGACTGGTCGGCTCGCCATTTCCTGCAAATGTAAGCACGTCCGGAGCCGGACCATTAGCCTGCATATCTTTCAATCTTTCTTCCAAAGTCTGGACGACCTCTTCTCGAGAAGGTAATTTGGCGGTAGGGCGATGGTCCTTATTGAAACCACATTCACAATAGATACAGTCGAATGTACAACTCTTACCGTCGGCTGGAAGAAGATTAATACCTAAAGACACTCCTAAACGGCGGCTGTGAATAGGACCGAATATCGGTGATGGATATATAACTGTTGACATTGTTCTTATAAATATAACAAACGAATTCTCAAATATGTATGTATCGGCGACAAAGTTATAAAAAAATACATATATCTGCTGTTAATAGTAGTTAATTATATTGGTAAATCAACGTTTTTTTTGTTACTTTGCACCAAATTAGGTATACTATATCTGAAAATAAATGGTTAAAAAACGAAATAGAACCCGCAACCGGCATGGTATGCAGGTCTTGACTTTATGTATAAGCACTACATTGGTGCTGATTCTTTTGGGACTCGTTGTGTTTTCTGTACTCACTACACGTAATTTGTCTGATTATGTGAAGGAGAACCTTACGGTAACTGTCATGTTGGGTGATGATATGTCGGTCAACGAGGGACATACGCTCTGCCGTAATCTGTATCACAGACATATATGTAAGCATATCGACTATATAGGTAAAGATGAGGCATTGAGGGAACAGACCAAGGCAATGGGGACAGATCCGTCCGAATTTATCGGAGCGAATCCTTTTGTGGCAACCCTCGAAATGCAGTTGAAATCCGATTATGCCAATCGCGATTCACTGAAATGGATTTCAGCGGAACTGAAAAGAATTCCCAAGGTGACGGATGTCACTTATCAGGAAGGGCTGATGGACAGTGTGAACAACAACCTTCAGAAGATAAGTATTGTACTGCTGGTTTTGGCTGCACTGCTTACATTCGTGTCTTTCTCACTGATTAATAATACAGTACGCCTGAGTGTGTACGCCCATCGGTTTTCTATCAGGACGATGAAACTGGTCGGAGCTTCGTGGAAGTTTATACGTGCACCGTTCCTCAACAATTCTATTGTCACGGGACTTGTTGCCGCCTTTCTTGCGGATGTGATTCTTGCTGTCGGTTTGTTCTTCCTGTATGATTACGAACCGGGCATGCTGAAGGTGGTGACATGGGAAATTATGGCAATTACGGGAGTATCCGTATTTGTGTTCGGTTTGGTTATATCGATTTGCTGCACATATCTTTCGGTCAATAAATTCCTTAGGATGAAAGCCGGTGAACTGTATAAGATTTAATTGGAAAAATAAAAAACAATATAATGGATAAGAAAAATTTTGCGTTCGACAAGGTCAACTTCATATTGTTGGCTGTCGGTATGGTTGTTATCATATTAGGATTTATTCTGATGAGTGGTTCCGGTTCAACGGAAACGCAATACAATCCTGATATATTCAGTTTCAGACGAATAAAGGTGGCTCCGGTGGTATGCCTCATTGGTTTTGTGTCAATGATTTATGCAGTTATCCGTAAACCTAAAGATCTCGACTGAAAAGTATGACTATATTACAGACAATTATTCTTGCCATTGTAGAGGGACTGACGGAATTCCTGCCGGTATCATCTACAGGACACATGATCATCACTCAGAATCTTCTGGGTATAGAGAGTACGCCTTTCGTGAAGGCGTTTACCGTCATTATTCAGTTTGGTGCGATATTATCGGTCGTCGTGTTATATTGGAAGAGATTCTTTAAACTCGATCACACGCCGGCACCTGAGGGCTCATCGTCTATATGTAGGCTCCTTCATAAATGGGACTTCTATTATAAATTGCTGATAGCGTTTGTTCCGGCAGCTATAATAGGTTTCTTAGGAAATAAGATTATAGACAAATTACTAGGCAGTATTATTGTCGTGGCGACGATGCTGGTTATAGGTGGCGTGTTCATGCTCTTCTGCGACCGTATATTCAATAAGGGGAACGACGAAACTCATCTGACTAAAAAGAAGGCTTTCTTTGTGGGATTGTTCCAGTGTATCGCTATGATACCGGGCGTGTCCAGATCAATGGCTACTATCGTAGGCGGTATGGCCCAGAAACTGACTCGAAGGGCAGCGGCTGAATTTTCTTTCTTCCTCGCTGTACCAACCATGTTCGCCGCTACATGCTGGGATCTTATTAAGTTGGTGAAAGAAGGTGGTATGACAGCTCTTACAGACAATGCGTGGACGCTGGTCCTCGGTAGCGTCGTTGCTTTTATAGTAGCACTGCTCGCTATTAAGTGGTTCGTGGATTTTCTTGCTAAATATGGCTTTAAGGCATTTGGTATATATCGTATACTTGTAGGAGGATTTATCCTGATATGGTTGCTTTCAGGTCATTCAATGATAATGGTTGACTAATGGATTTCAACGCAGGAGAGATTATATATATAAACAAGCCTTACAGAATATCCAGTTTTGGTGCTCTGGCAAGGGTGCGTGGAATGATATCCAGAAAACTTGGAGTGAAAAAGGTGAAGACGGGACATGCCGGAACCTTGGATCCTTTGGCAACAGGCGTTCTTATCCTATGTACCGGAAAGGCTACGAAGAGGATAGAGGAATTCCAATATCAGACAAAGGAATATACAGCAACGTTGCAGTTGGGTGCCACAACACCCAGTTATGATATGGAACACCCTGAAGACGCGAAGTATCCTACCGAACATATCACCCGCGATATGATAGAGGAGAAGTTGAAAGGTTTTGTGGGTGAAATACAGCAGATTCCCCCCGCATATTCGGCATGCAAGATAAACGGAGACAGGGCTTACGAGTTGACCCGCAAAGGCAAGGATGTGGAACTGAAAGCAAAAACTTTGCGTATTGACGAGATAGAACTCACCGGCTTCGATGTAGAAAAGATGCAGATAAGTATCAGGGTGGTTTGTAGCAAAGGCACATATATCAGGGCTTTGGCCAGAGATATAGGTGAAGCTCTGGGCAGTGGTGCATACCTTACCGCTTTATGTCGTACGCGGGTAGGAGACGTAAGAATAGAAGAATGTATCGAGCTGGATGATTTTCAATCATGGCTTGATGGACAGACAATAGAAAATAATAACTAAATATAGAGGAGAACAGATATGAAACTATCACAATTCAAATTCCGTTTACCTGATGATCAGGTAGCTCTTTATCCACAGCAACATCGTGATGAATGTCGACTTATGGTTTTGCATAAGAAGAGTCAGACAATCGATATGTTTAAGAAAGACGAGAAAGGTAAAGACCTGAAAGACGAGAATGGCAATCATGTATATCTTGATTTTAGAAATATACTTGATTATTTTGATGAAGGTGATACTTTCGTGTTCAATGATACAAAGGTGTTCCCTGCACGTCTTTATGGAACAAAGGAAAAAACGGATGCTAAAATAGAAGTGTTCCTGTTGCGTGAACTTAATAAGGAAATGCGCCTTTGGGATGTGTTGGTGGAACCGGCGCGTAAGATAAGAATTGGTAATAAACTGTTCTTTAACGACAATGGTACAATGGTGGCCGAGGTGATAGACAACACCACAAGCAGAGGACGTACATTGAGATTCCTTTACGATTGTCCTCACGAAGAATTCAAACAGACATTATTCGCATTAGGTGAAGCCCCACTTCCTAGATATATTATAGATCATAAGGGTAAGGACGGAAAATACGACCGCCCTGTGACACCTCAGGACATGGAGGATTATCAGTGTATCTTCGCAAAGAACGAAGGTGCTGTTACGGCTCCGTTTACTGGTCTGCACTTCAGTAGGGAATTGCTTAAGAGAATGGAGATCAAAGGTATCAACGTCGCCAATATCACCATGCATTGCGGTTTGAGTTACTTTAATGAAATAGAGGTTGAGGACCTGACGAAACATAAGATGGACTCGGAACAGATACATGTTGGTGCCGAAGCTTGTAAACTGGTCAATAAGACCAAAGAAGACGGACGGAGAGTTTGCAGTATCGGAACGAGTGTCTTACGTACTACCGAGACTGCTGTAGGTACAGACGGAATGCTTAAGGAATATGAAGGATGGACAAGCAAATTCATATTTCCTCCTTATGAGTTCGGCCTTTCAGATACGTTGATAGCTAATTTCTATCATCCAGAGTCAATCCTCATGATGGCTACAGCCGCGTTCGGTGGTTACGATTTGGTGTACGAAGGATATCAGAAAGCATTGAAGAACGGATACAAGTTCGGATGCTATGGCGATGCAATGCTGATAATGAATGATTGATGCATAAGGTATATTTCGGTCTTGGTTCTAATCTTGGCGACCGCCAGGAGAACATTACCAAGGCGATAAAAAAAATAGGAGAGCTGATTGGCAGAATAGAACGCCAGTCGGCTCTTTATGAAACAGAACCGGTGGGCTTCTGTTCAGAAAATATGTTTATGAATGCAACTGCCTGTTGCAGTACGTCGTTGTCTCCCAGGCAGGTTTTGGAGATGTCGCAACAGATTGAACGTGAACTGGGTCGCACCCGTAAGTCTGTCGGAGGAGAATATCATGACCGTATCATAGATATAGATATCCTGTTATATGATGACATCCATATAGACGAACCGGATCTCAAAATTCCTCATCCGCTGATGAAGGAAAGGGATTTTGTAATGAAACCGTTAAAGGAAATATTGTAAAGGAGAAATAAAAAATCCTTTGCAAACTGAATTGCAAAGGATTCTAAATAACTTTAAGCAAAGTTGCGATTACTTACGCAAACCTAATGCCTTGATGACGTTACGGTAACGTGTGATGTCATTATCATAAAGATAATTGAGAAGTGCACGACGTTTTGCTACCAATTGAGTCAAGGCTCTTGCTGTAGTATAATCTTTACGGTTCTTTTTCAGATGTTCCGTCAAATGGGAAATACGGTATGAGAACAATGCTATCTGGCTCTCTGCAGAACCGGTATCAGAGTTAGACTTTCCGTACTGTCCAAAGATCTCTTGTTTTTTTGCTTGATCTAAATACATAGAACTTTTGTTTAATTAATTGATATTTTGCTTTTAGCGGTGCAAAGGTACGACAATAATTTGATTAAACAAACTTTTTATGATTAAATTCTGCCTTTTTTCATGATTTTCAACAAATTATATATCTTTTGGTATCAATTATCAATATTTATTTGTACCTTTGCACCCAATTTTTTAAGGTAATATATGCAAGATATCAGAAACATAGCTATCATTGCCCACGTAGACCACGGAAAGACTACATTGGTGGACAAGATGATGCTGGCGGGAAATTTGTTCCGCGATGGTCAGGATTTGAGTGGTCAGGTATTGGATAACAATGATTTGGAACGTGAACGTGGTATCACTATCCTCTCAAAGAATGTATCAATCAACTACAAGGGTGTTAAAATCAACATTATCGATACTCCGGGACACTCGGATTTCGGTGGTGAGGTAGAACGTGTGCTGAATATGGCTGATGGCTGTATTCTGCTCGTTGATGCTTTTGAGGGACCTATGCCTCAAACTCGTTTTGTACTTCAGAAGGCTTTACAGATAGGATTGAAACCTATTGTTGTGGTCAACAAAGTAGATAAACCGAATTGTCGCCCTGATGAGGTGTACGAGATGGTATTCGATTTGATGTTTTCTCTTAATGCGACAGAAGACCAGTTGGACTTCCCTGTCATATATGGTTCAGCCAAAAACGGTTGGATGAGTGAAGACTGGAAGAAACCGACAGATAATATAACATATCTGCTTGATAAAATTGTTGAGATTATCCCAGCTCCTAAGATGTTGGAGGGTACACCTCAGATGCTTATCACATCACTCGACTATTCCAGCTATACGGGTCGTATCGCCGTCGGACGTGTCCATCGTGGAACACTTACCGAAGGTATGAATGTAACAATCTCACACCGTGACGGTTCACAGGAAAAGACGAAAATCAAGGAACTTCATACATTCGAGGGAATGGGACATGTGAAGACCAGTGAGGTAAATAGTGGTGATATATGTGCGATTATCGGACTCGATAAATTTGAGATTGGTGATACAATCTGTGATTTTGAAAATCCGGAGCCGATGACGCCTATCGCTATCGACGAACCTACAATGAGCATGCTTTTTACAATCAATGACTCTCCTTTCTTCGGAAAAGAAGGTAAGTTTGTGACCAGCCGCCATATTAACGACCGTCTGATGAAAGAACTTGAAAAGAACCTCGCTTTAAGGGTCCGTCCTTTTGAAGATGCAACAGATAAATGGGTCGTAAGTGGTCGTGGAGTGCTCCATCTCTCTGTTCTTATTGAGACGATGCGCCGCGAGGGTTACGAGTTGCAGGTAGGTCAGCCACAGGTTATCTACAAGACTATTGATGGTGTGAAGAATGAACCTATCGAGGAACTGACAATCAATGTCCCTGAGGAATATAGCAGTAAGATGATCGATATGGTTACCCGCCGTAAGGGTGAGATGACATCTATGGAGAGTCAGGGAGAACGCGTTAATATCGAGTTTGATATGCCATCACGTGGTATCATCGGTCTTCGCACCAATGTTCTTACAGCCAGTCAGGGAGAAGCAATCATGGCTCACCGTTTCAAAGAGTACCAACCATTCAAGGGTGAGATTTTACGCCGTATCAATGGTAGTATGGTCGCTATGGAGACTGGTACTGCATTTGCATATTCAATAGACAAATTGCAAGACCGCGGAAAATTCTTTATCGACCCGGGTGAGGAAGTTTATGCCGGTGAGGTTATCGGTGAGCATGTTCATGACAATGATTTGGTTGTTAATGTAACAAAGGCAAAACAGTTGACCAATACACGTGCCAGCGGTTCTGACGATAAAGCCCGTATCGTACCTCGTACGGTATTTTCACTCGAAGAGGCTCTTGAGTATATCAAGGAAGACGAATTGGTGGAAGTGACTCCGAAGAGCATGAGAATGAGAAAGATTCTTCTCAGTCATCTGGACAGAAAACGTGCAGGAAAGGAATAACAATATGAAGAAGTGCTTGTTTGTATCACTGTGTCTTCTGTCATGCGCCTTGTCGTATGGTCAGAGCAGAGTGGGGTCATTTTCCATTACGCCACGTATCGGTGCATCCATATCCAACCTTACGAATGAGGTGCTATACGCATCAACGGGAGTCGATAACGGGAATGATTATGAATTGAAGTCCAAATACAAAGCCGGTCTCACATTCGGTGCTGAAGTGGAATATCAGGCTACCCCTGTCATCGGTTTGTCTCTTGGCGCTTTGTATTCGATGCAGGGATTCAGATATCCCGAATATGCTGCAAAGGATGAAAAGACGAATGCTTATTATGCCTTCGACAACAATTCGAGGACGAACTTGCAATATATTAATATTCCGCTTCTGGTTAACGTCTATCTGTATAAAGGACTAGCTTTGAAGGCAGGAGTACAAATGGGTCTGTTGGTTGATGCGGAATCAAAGTATGATGACCGCACAATGACCCGGACAAAAAATGCCGATGGTACGTATTCATATACTTATGGCGACAGCAAGTCGACGACCACAGATATGAAGGATGCTTTTAATAAGGTGGATTTTGATATACCGGTAGGTCTTTCTTATGAATATATGAATTTCGTGCTCGACGCGCGTTATAATATAGGACTAAGTAATGTATACAAGAAAGATTATGTGGATTATAATTCCAAGAATAGCTTCTTTACCGTAACATTCGGATATAGGTTTACTTTGTAATAGAACAGCAGAATATAAATTATAAAAAAGGCTTCGCTAATCATTTAGCGAAGCCTTTTTCTTTGTTAGCTATTTGTATCACCATCTGTACTTATCCGGGATAGAAGAGATTCTCTTCAGTGATATGTTCCAATACCTCTGTCAGATATTTACGCGATTCCCACCTTGCCATAGGCAGGTCGTGAAGCAACCAGTTGCCGCAGTCTTTTGGTGCGGCACCAGGTATGTCACCTTCAAAATCAGCCACAAATCTGAAAGTGTCCTGCATCAGTGTCACGATATCCCGACTTTCAAGGTCGCCCTTCATGACAAGATAGTTGCCGGTAAGGCATCCCATCGGACCCCAATATATGATTTTTTCCTTCCACTCTTCATTGTTACGCAGATAAGTGGCGGCAAGATGTTCTATCGTGTGAATAGCACCTTGGTGTAAGACCGGCTCCCTGTTCGGTTCCTTCATCCGGATATCGAAAGTGGTAACGGTCTCATTGCCTACAGTATCCTTTCGGGATACATAGATACCGCGTTTCAGACGGTTGTGGTCTATTGTAAAACTAGGTATTTTATCCATTATATTTTTATTATTATAGAGATTCGAGATAGAGTTTTGTGACATGGAATGAATCCTCGGCGACCTTTTTCCAGAAATCAAAATACTGAGATGCCTTGTTGTCCTTGAGAGGAATATCGCTGATGATACGGAAACTGATAAATGGCACGCCGTAAGAATGACAGGTCTGGGCGATAGAACCGGATTCCATGTCTACGGCAATCGCTTCCGGAAACTTGTCCAGAATAGAACGCATCTTCGCTTTGCTGTCTACGAACCATTCTCCACTTACGATCAGTCCTGTATGTATAGCTACATCGTGCTTTAGTGCTTTCGCTTTGTCTATAAGTCGACTGTCGGCCGTGAAACGGGCCGGTTGACCGAGTATCTGTCCGAATTCACATTCACTGCCACAGTAAGCATCATGATAAGCGATTTCAGTACTTACCACGACATCCTCTAGGTTCAGGTTGGTGGATGCGCCACCGGCGACACCTGTAGAAATAACCATGTCGGGATTGAAATTGTCGATAAGTTCAACAGTGCCGATAGTAGAATTAACCTTACCGATACCGCATTGCTGCATGATGATATCCTTGTCGCCCAGTTTTCCACAGACGAATTTTTTACCATGAATAATGGATTCAGAACTCTCGTTTAAGATGGACTTCAGTTGTAAGAACTCTTTTTCCATCGCTATAATAATTCCTATTTTCATTTTATTTGATAATTAATTGGGCAAAGATAATAACTTTTTCTAAATTTTGCCGTATCTTTGTCACCGAATTCTAGAATTACATTAATATTTAATATGAAAACTTGGAAACTATGGTTGCCGGACATCTTGGCAATATTGTTATTTGCGGTTATCTCATTCGCTTATTTTTTTCCGGCAGATACAGAAGGCCGTATTCTTTACCGTCATGATTCTTCAGCAGGAAGAGGTTCCGGCGTAGAGGCGTCCGAATATCATGACCGTACAGGTGAAGTAACACGTTGGACCAATTCCATTTTCAGCGGAATGCCCACTTATCAGATGGCACCGTCGTACAAAAGTACCCAGAGTCTGTCGGCAGCGACTAAGGCATATCATCTTTGGTTGCCGGAAAACGTATGGTATGTCTTTGTATACCTATTAGGATTCTATATACTGTTAAGGGCATTCGATTTCAGACAGCATTTAGCCGTATTGGGTTCTATAATATGGGCTTTCTCAAGTTATTTCTTCATTATTATAGCAGCAGGTCATATATGGAAGGTAATGGCATTGGCATATCTGCCGCCTCTTATAGCAGGTATGGTATTGGCATACAGAGGTAAGTTTCTTACCGGTGGAATCGTGATGGCTATATTTACCGCATTCGAGATCGATGCCAACCATGTACAGATGACATATTATTATCTGTTTATTATCCTGTTTATGTTTATAGCGTATATGGTGGATGCCATACGCAACAAGGAAATATCCAAATTTGTCAAGGCAACAGCCGTCTGTATAGTAGGGGCTGCTTTGGGCGTATGTATCAATATCTCAAACTTGTATCATACATGGCAGTATGGTCAGGAGTCTATGCGCGGTAAGAGTGAGTTGGTCAAGAAAAACAAGGCAAACCAGACCAGTTCCGGTCTGGACCGCGACTATATTACCCAGTGGAGTTATGGTATTGATGAAACATGGACTCTTCTTGTGCCAAATACAAAGGGTGGAGCATCTATACCTTTGTCTGATAACAAGATTGCCATGGAAAAGGCGGATAATAACTATCTGCAGATATATCAGCAATTGGGACAATATTGGGGTGAGCAGCCAGGTACCAGCGGTCCTGTATATGTCGGCGCTTTCGTACTCATGTTGTTTGTCTTAGGACTGTTTATCGTAAAAGGTCCGATGAAATGGGCACTGCTTGCAGCAACGATACTTTCGGTATTGTTGTCATGGGGCAGAAACTTCATGGGCTTTACCGACTTCTTCCTTGATTATATACCTATGTATGCCAAGTTCAGGACAGTCGCGTCGATTTTGGTCATTGCCGAATTTACGATACCTCTTCTGGCGATGCTTGCGCTGAAGAAGATTGTAGAAGAACCGGACATACTTACAAAAAAAATAAAATTTGTATATATCAGTTTCGGACTTACCGCAGGTTTCGCATTGCTGTTTGCTCTGATGCCTACTTTGTTTTTCTCTGATTTCGTCTCGTCAAGTGAAATGCAGGCAATGTCGCAGATACCGGGAGATCAGTTGAATCCTTTGCTCGACAACCTGAAAGAGATGCGTCGTGCTATATTCACAGCTGATTGTTGGCGTTCGTTCTGGATTATCGTAATCGGAACAGTTTTCTTATTGCTCTTCAAGGCAAAGAAACTGAAATCGGAATACATGGTCGGTGCAATAGCTATCTTGTGTCTGATTGATATGTGGCAGGTAAACAAGCGTTATCTTAATGATGATATGTTTGTGGAAAAGAGCCAGCGCGAAGCACCGCAGCAGAAGACAGCCACAGACGAGCAGATATTGAGAGACAAATCGCTCGACTACCGTGTCCTGAATCTAGCCTCGAACACGTTCAATGAAAATGAGACATCTTATTATCATAAGAGTATAGGTGGATATCATGCAGCCAAACTTCATAGATATCAGGATATGATAGATGCCTATATCGCACCCGAGATGCAGAGTTTGATGAAAGCTGTATCAGCAGCTCAGGGAGATATGTCGAAAGTTAATGGAGACAGTATCTTCCCGATACTGAATATGCTTAATACCAAGTATTTTATCTTGCCACTGCAGAATAACCAGACTGTACCGTTGCAGAACCCTTATGCTAATGGTAATGCTTGGATGATAGATCATATTTCGTATGTTGACAATGCCAATCAGGAAATAGATAAGGTGGGAAAGATAGATTTGCTACATGAAGCAGTAGCGGATAAGAAGTTTAAGGAAATATTGGGGACATCTCAAAAACAGGGTGACGGTTCATCAGTGACATTAAAGAAATATGAACCTAACCAACTGGAATACGATGTGAGAACTTCTGCAGGCGGTGTCGTGGTGTTCTCGGAAATATATTATCCGGAATGGACTGCAACCGTAGACGGAAAGGAAGTGCCAGTGGGCAGAGTCAACTATATCCTGCGTGCTATCAATGTAAAACCGGGAAATCACAAAGTCGTCCTTTCATTTATGCCGAAATCTGTAGACACTACCGAAACGATTGCTTATATATCGTTCGCAGTATTGATCATAGCAGTGTTGTTCGTAGTCTTTTTCGAATGGCGCAAAAAGAAACAAGGTGAGAAATAACTTTAAACTAATATTATGGATACAAACAATTTGTCTGCAACGCGCAAAACGATTATAGGAGTACAGTTCCTTTTTGTCGCTTTTGGTGCGACAGTATTGGTGCCCTTATTGGTAGGGCTAGATCCTTCGACAGCTCTTTTTACTGCCGGTTTAGGTACTTTCATATTCCACCTCATGACAAAAGGGAAAGTGCCTATATTTCTTGGAAGCAGTTTCGCTTTTATAGCACCGATTATTGCGGCTACCAAGCAATGGGGTATGGCTGGAACATTAGCTGGATTGACGGGCGTTTCGTTAGTCTATTTTATCATGAGCGCTATTGTAAAATTGCAAGGTAAAAAATTTTTGGACCGCATATTTCCGCCTGTTGTTATAGGACCTGTCATTATACTGATCGGTCTTACCTTGTCGGGAAGTGCCGTAGATATGGCCAAGTCCAACTGGTTGTTGGCTATCATCTCTTTGGTCACAGCAATATCGGTCTTGACTTTAGGCAGAGGTTTGATAAAACTGATACCTGTAATCAGTGGAATAATAGTTGGATATGTAGTGGCTGCCTTTATGGGACAGGTCGATTTCTCGCATGTGGCGTCTGCCCCATGGTTTGCATTGCCTACATCTTTGGCACATTTTCATCTCCCCAATTTCCGATGGGAACCTTTTATCTTTATGATACCGGTGGCTATCGCTCCTGTCATTGAACATATCGGAGATGTGTATGTCGTAGGTGCCGTGGCAGATAAGGATTTTACTAAAGACCCGGGATTACATCGTACACTGTTGGGCGATGGTGTCGCATGTCTTGTCGCAGCTCTGCTTGCCGGTCCTCCAGTAACCACATACGCTGAAGTAACGGGAGCTATGTCTATCACCAAGGTCACTAATCCTGTCGTTATCCGTATCGCAGCCGGAACAGCCATTGTGTTTTCTGTCATTGGTAAACTGAGCGCATTGCTTCAGTCTATTCCATCCGCAGTACTTGGTGGAATCATGTTGCTCCTTTTCGGAACGATAGCCAGCGTCGGTGTTCAGAACTTGATACAGAATAAAGTCAATTTCAGTGTCACACGTAATATAATCATATTTTCAATTACATTGACAATGGGTATTGGCGGTGCTGTGTTATCCGCCGGTAGCTTCTCCATGTCCGGAATCGGACTTGCAGCAATCGTGGGAGTCGTGCTCAATCTCTTGTTGCCCAAAGAAAAAGAAGCAACAGAATAATTATAATCATTATGACAAGAAACTCCCGGTGAAATCCTTTTTATTTCTCCGGGAGTTTTTTGTTATATCAGGGTAGTCAACCATAAAGATGCATTTATTGTCATAAACCCTTGCTATAACAAATAAAATATCGTACCTTTGTAGACGAATTTAATGGGGTGCCCGATGTCTCGGGCTGAGAACAGACCCTCTAACCTGATCCGGATAATGCCGGCGTAGGGAAAAAGGAACATAAAAAGACCCCCTTTTTGTGTAATTTAATAAAAGGTAAAATGAAAAAAATGATGCTGCTTGTGGCAGCAGTTGTTGTATGCCTTCCACAGGCATACGCGGAGAACTTAAAAGAAACCAAGTTGGATTCTCTCAACACAGTCGGCGGTGAAAGTATGAAATCAGTTATGTTGCAGGATGTACAGGTCGTTTCAACACGAGCAGGACAGAAAACGCCTATGGCATTTCAGAATTTCAGCAAAAAAGAGATTAAGGCCGTGAATTTCGGACAGGATATCCCGTTCTTGTTATCACTTACTCCTTCTGTCACAACCTCGTCAGATGCCGGAACCGGAATAGGTTACACCGGTATACGTGTACGTGGTACTGATCCTTCACGAATCAACATTACAACCAATGGCATACCTGTCAATGATGCAGAGAGTAATCAGGTATATTGGGTGAATATGCCCGATTTCGCTTCGAGTGTAGAGTCAATGCAGATACAGCGTGGAGTAGGTTCCTCTACAAATGGTGGTGGCGCATTCGGTGCCAGTGTGAATATGCAAACCGAAGACATCGGAGTAAAACCGTTTTTAGGATTGGACGGCAGTGCCGGTTCTTATGGTTCTCATAAAGAGACATTGCGTTTCGGTACGGGCATACTTGGTGGTCATTGGGGTGTGCAGGGACGTCTGTCTAACATAGGCAGTGACGGATATATAGACAGGGCTTCCGTCAGACTGAATTCCTATTTCCTTCAAGGTGGATATTTCTCAGACAATACTGTAATCAAGTTTATTACTTTCAATGGAACAGAGAAAACTTATCATGCATGGAATTATGCTTCTCTGTATGAGATGCAGCAGAACGGACGTACGTATAATTCGTGTGGCGAATACTATGACAATGATGGTAACAGACATTATTATAAAGACCAGACTGATAATTACCACCAACAGCATTACCAGTTGTTGTGGAATCAGATAATCAGTCCTAATCTGAATTTGAATGTAGCTCTGCATTATACACACGGACATGGTTATTATGAAGAGTATAAATCGGGAGCAAAACTATATAAGTATACATTGTCTACGGATGTTTCATTGACGAGCGACTTAATACGCCGAAAATTAATGGATAATGACTTTTATGGTTTCGTATCATCACTCAACTATGACAATAAAAACGGACTTACAGCAACACTCGGAGGTGGATGGAACAAATATGATGGAGACCATTTCGGAAATGTAATCTGGGTGAAGAACTATACAGCCGACTTAGACCCTCTGCATGAATATTATAATAATAATGCAAAGAAGTATGATACGAACATATATGGCAAGGTAAACTATGAATTTCTGAATGGACTCAATGCTTATGTCGATTTGCAGTACCGTCATGTGGGATATAGTATGACAGGTCCTACAGATGCGTTTGAAGGGACGACACAAACTGTATTCAATCTGAAAGATAAGTTTGATTTCTTCAATCCCAAGGCCGGACTTTATTATGATATCAATGCCAATAATAAGGTGTATGCCTCGTTCGCCATATCTCATAAGGAACCAACCCGTAATGATTATGAGGATAATATCGGTACAGATCTGAAGGCAGAACGACTGTACGATTGGGAATTGGGATATAAGTATCAGAGTAAGGTGTTCTCAGCAGGAGTTAATTTCTACTATATGAATTACCGTGATCAGTTCGTACTGACGGGTGAATTGAATAACATAGGTGAGGCCATAGCCAAAAATGCAGGTAAGAGTTACCGTGCCGGTGTAGAACTGCAGGCAGCTTATCAACCTGTCGACTGGTTCCGTTGGGATGCCAATGCCACATTCAGCAGAAACAGGGCGAAAGATTGGACTGTAACACTCGACGATGGTACCATGACAAACCTTGGAGAAACGCCTTTGTCATTCTCTCCGAGTACGATATTCAATAATATCTTCACGTTCAATTATAAAGGGCTATCTGCAAATATCCAAAGTCAGTATGTAGGTAAACAGTATCTTACCAATACAGGCTTTGACTCCTATACATATTATGATTCCGAATCTAAGACAGATAAGGAAGTAAGTACCGTGCTCAATGCTTATTTCGTTACAAACCTTGACCTCGCATATACCTTTAAACTCAAGGGATTGAAATCTGCGACGGTAGGATGCACGATATATAACATATTCAGTGAGAAATATGAAAGCAACGGATGGTCGTCACCTGGTTTTAAGAAAGGTTCCAACGGGAACGTAATCGCATATTGTGCTACGGATGATCCTTATGAGACAGGACTGTCAGCACAGGCTCCCTGCTATTTTATGGGTCATCTGTCTTTGAATTTCTAGGATGGAGACACTCACTATACTTGATATCACAGCCACGATAGTAGGATTAGTCTATGTCTGGCTTGAATACAAGGCAAGCATTTATCTATGGTTGGTAGGCATCGTCATGCCAGCCATAGATATATTCAAGTATTTCGATGCCGGACTGTATGCCGATTTCGGAATGGCAGTCTATTATCTTCTGGCAGCTGTCTATGGATTCGTGATATGGAAATTTTTCAAAAAGCGCGGACAAGACCAAGTTGGAGAAATGCCCATAACCCATTTCCGTCAACGACTGATTATCCCTTCAACCATTGTCTTTTTGTTGGCATGGTCTGCAATATACTGGATTCTTGTCCGTTTTACGAACAGTAATGTACCGGTAACAGACAGTTTCGTAAATGCACTGAGCATTATAGGATTATGGACGTTGGCGCGTAAGTATGTAGAACAGTGGCTTGTGTGGATTGTAGTAGATGTCGTCTGCTGCGTACTTTATGTGTACAAAGGTTTACCTTTTACGGCCGGACTTTACGGTCTATATGTGGTCATAGCCATATTCGGCTATTTCAAATGGAAACGAATGATGAAAACAAATGAAATACTCACAAATTGATAAAGAATATAAGGCTGATGCTGTAATTCTTGCGGCTGGTGATTACCCGTCTCATACAATACCATTATCAATATTGAAGAATGCGGGATACGTGTGTTGTTGCGATAATTCCGCTGTAGAGTATATTGACAAAGGGAATATACCAAATGCTATTGTGGGAGATTGTGATTCACTGCCTGAAGAATACAAAGAGAAATATGCTGAATTGTTACATATCGTGACAGAGCAAGAATATAACGATCTTACCAAGGCTACGCAATATTGCATATCCAAGGGGTTCACAGACATCATATATCTTGGTGCTACTGGTAAACGGGAAGACCATACTCTGGGCAATATCAGTCTAATGGTGTGGTATATGCATCAATTCGGTATTCGCCCTATAATGATGACCGATTATGGATATTTTGTACCGGCAAAAGGCCACAATCTATTTGAGACTTTCAAAGGTCAGCAGATAAGTATTTATAATTTTGGAAGCAAAGAGATAAAAGAGAAAGGACTTTCTTGGTCTACTTATGCTTATCAATGGTTGTGGCAGGGTACATTAAACGAAGCCACCGGCAACGAAGTGGAACTTGATGCCGATGGCTCTTATCTTGTTTACCGTACTTATGAAATAAAGGGTGCATCACTTCTGTAAACGAAGTATGGCACCGCCCATAGGTTGCATGGTTATTTTGGCTGTTCCGTCTTTTCCTACTTTTAGCGTTTTCAAAATGGAAGCAGGTATCTCGTTTCCTTTTTTCTTATTATCTGTATAGTATTGTACCGTTTTGCCGGCAAACATCTGTAATTTGATATTCAGAGTCATCTCCTTGTCGGTTCCGTTCAGACCGGCTACATACCAACTGTCTCCATGTTTTCTTGCCATCACTACATATCTGGTTGGATAACCGGCAATATATTTGCTTTCATCCCATGTCGTAGGAATCTGTTTCAGGAAGTCTATCTCCATCTGCGGCAGTTCGGTCAGGTTGTTGGGTTGCATGGCAATACAGTTGATACTGCACTGATTGATAATACCCGTAGCCATCTCGAATACATCAGAAGTGCGGCGATAATGTCGACTGTTGTTATCTTTGTTCATACGACGGTTCATGATGACACCGCCCCAGTCCATACTAGCCACAGCATTACGTGAGAAAGGATGCATGGTCAGTTCGAAACCTTCTTTGTCGCAGTGGTACTGGGTGAAGAACAGATTTTCCGAAGCAAGCACAGCCTCGCTGCCTACATAGTTGGGGTACATACGTTCCCAACCTCTCGGTATTGTGCAACCGTGGAATATGACCTGAAGACCATAGTCGTTGGCATCACTCAGTATATCCTCGTACAGTTTCATTGTTTCCTGTTTGTCACCACCGAAGAAATCCACTTTGATACCCTTGACACCGATACTTTTGAGCCAAGCCATTTCCTTCTTGCGTACAACAGACGTGTTCATACAGTCGCGTGGTGACTGCGGCGCATCGTTTTCGTATCCGTTGGAATTGTACCATACCATGAGATGTACGTTCTTAGACTGGGCGTATTTTGACAAGTCAGCCATACGTTCGCGTCCTATCTGAGTGTCCCACCAGTTGTCTACCAGCACATACTCGTAGCCCATCACAGAGGCGAGATCAATAAATTTCACTTGGTCGTCATAGTTGACCGAAGTATCTTGCCATAGTAGCCAACTCCACGTATATCGGCCCGGCTTATATTCTTGCGACGGAGTGTAAAGAGGTTCCGTAACATCATAAGGGATAGTCGTCTCGACGATAGGTTTCAGGTCATTGCCGATGGTGATGGTACGCCAAGGCGATTCGCCCGGAAGAGATATCGCCGCACCGTTAATGCCCACACCGTTGTTCTCGCCCTTGTCAGGAAAAGCAATCTTATAACCGTTGTCCGCATCATAGTCGCTGAGATGAGACCCGCAGTATTTACTGCTTACGCCTGTTTCACTGACGAGCACCCATCCGTCATTGCCGATACGGAAAAGGCATGGGAATGTGTAGCCATGACTGAATTGTGATTTGACGTTCATCTGAGCATCAGCGGTGTATTCTTCCTCATAACTTGGTTTCGTCTTTTCCCAACCGGTCATCGGACCGATTTGCGGACAGAGGAACGTGGTAGTCTGAGAAGGAAAGTTGAAACTGCTGGCTTCACTTTCTATCACCATGCATTTCGTATCACCATATCTGGGCATCGAATACTTGTAAGCGATATCATTGTCGGATACCTGAAACGTGACCGTTATCTCCTGGTGCGAAGCGTTCTCGAACGTGATGGAAGTCTTGTTGGCTTTGTAGTCTGATTCCGACTTCTTCGTACGAGTCATTGTGTAATGATTTTCCACCGCACTCTCCTGTATATCGCCTTTTATGGTCAGTCCATTCGTAAAGTCGCCTACATTGGATTTCAGTCCAAGGGCTGATCGGGTAAGCATCTGCTTTCCGTTATAAGCCACCGTATATTCGGCTTTTCCTTGATTGTTGCTGACTGTAACAACCAGTCGGCTGTCGGGTGATTTGATCACTACATCATTAGCGTTTGTCATTCCAGTAACGAGAATGGCGAATAAGAAGAGAATAAGTTTTTTCATTTTGTCTGTAGTTGAAATATAAAATTATTATTATTTGTCGTCTTTTGATACTTTTACTATCAGCAGGCAAATATAAGCAATTTATTCCAACTGTCAAAATGAGTGTATGGTAATAAAATCAAAAATGCCCCGACACCGAGTCGGAGCATTCCTTTTGTGATGTGTTAGTAGATAGTTATTTATGTAGTATGTTTTTTGAGTGTCTTGACTTATTCTTAACGTTTGCAAAGATAAATATAATATCAATCGGTTACAAATTATTTCTCAATTTAAGTGCTAAAATTTACGTAAACGTTTTCGGATGTGATATTATATTGCGCTATCCTTTTTGTATTGTCTTCATTTTGAATATAATTCTCTCGTTCACTAATGGAAATAAATTCCCATTAGTTTCACTTAATCGAATTTTTGCACTATCTTTGCACCTATATTATAATATTGGATGAAAGAATTTATATTATCAGAAGCCAAAGCTGAAACTGCTGTTCTCGTCGGTTTGATTACACAGGAACAGGATGAGGCTAAGACCAAGGAATATCTGGATGAACTGGAATTTCTTGCCGACACGGCGGGAGCTGTCACTGTAAAGCGGTTCACGCAGAAAATCGCAGGTCCTAATCAGGTGACTTATGTCGGAAAAGGTAAATTGGAAGAAATAAAACAGTATATCAAAAACGAGGAAGATGCGGAACGTGAAGTCGGTATGGTCATCTTTGATGATGAACTGTCGGCAAAACAGATACGTAATATAGAGGGTGAACTGGGTGTGAAGATTCTGGATCGTACATCTCTTATCCTCGATATCTTTGCGATGCGTGCCCAGACGGCTAATGCCAAGACGCAGGTAGAACTGGCGCAGTATCGTTATATGTTGCCTCGACTGCAACGGTTGTGGACACACCTTGAACGTCAGGGTGGCGGTTCTGGCTCCGGTGGTGGAAAAGGCAGCGTGGGATTACGTGGACCAGGTGAAACACAGTTGGAGATGGACCGTCGTATTATTCTTCAGCGTATGTCACTGCTCAAGCAGCGCCTTGCCGAGATTGACAAACAGAAAACCACACAGCGCAAAAACCGCGGAAGGATGATACGTGTCGCCCTCGTGGGGTATACCAATGTCGGTAAATCGACAATCATGAACCTCTTGTCCAAGAGTGAGGTGTTCGCAGAGAATAAACTTTTTGCCACGCTCGATACAACGGTTAGAAAAGTTGTGGTCGAAAACTTACCCTTTCTGTTGGCAGATACAGTCGGTTTCATCCGTAAACTGCCTACCGATTTGGTCGACTCGTTTAAGAGTACACTCGATGAGGTGCGCGAGGCCGACCTGTTGATACACGTCGTAGACATCTCCCATCCTGATTTTGAAGAGCAGATACAAGTCGTCGAAAATACGTTGAAAGACTTGGGCTGTGCCGAAAAACCGTCGATGATTATCTTCAATAAGATAGATGCCTATAGTTGGATAGAGAAAGATCCCGATGATCTTACTCCTGCGACAAAAGAGAATATCACGCTCGAAGAACTGAAGAAGACCTGGATGGCCCGACTCAATGAGAATTGCCTGTTCATCTCAGCGAAACAGAAAATGAATATCGAAGAGATGAGGAACGTGTTGTACAAGAAGGTGCGCGAACTGCATGTCCAGAAGTATCCGTACAACGATTTTCTCTATCCCGTAGAAGATTAATACCGTCAATATAATATGAATGATTACCGATCACTGACAGAAGAGGAGATCACAATCCTCGAGGATAATGGATGTACGGCCGATGACTGGTCGGCTATTAATGTATCCGAAGACTTCGTACCTGCATTTATAAAGGATGTGGCTTTCTATGGTAATGTCTGTCTGGGGGTGTTCGATAAATACATCGAAATAGAAGAAGGGTTCCGTCGTCATTCAGGCATATCCCATGCCACACTCCGTAACGTGACGGTCGGTGACAACTGTCTTATTGAGAATATCGGCAACTATATATCCGAGTATGTGATAGGCGAGGAGTGTTATATCGTAAATGTAGGTACAATGGCTGCCGATTATGATAATTCGTATTTCGGCGAAGACAATACCATTTCCGTACTCAATGAGGATGGTAGTGGTAATGTCATATTCTTCAACGGTCTGTCCAGTCAGTTGGCAGCCTTCATGGTGAAATACGCCAACGATAAGGAGGTTATGAAACCGTTGCGGTCGATGATTCACAGTGATATTATGAACCGTCATCAGGAACAAGGTTTT
The DNA here is from genome assembly GCF_937863835.1 of uncultured Prevotella sp. Taxonomy (GTDB): domain Bacteria; phylum Bacteroidota; class Bacteroidia; order Bacteroidales; family Bacteroidaceae; genus Prevotella. The sequence goes on along the minus strand of NZ_CALMHT010000049.1, from coordinate 15,287 downwards.
ATATGCGACAGAGTCAAGATCGTGAATGTGGACGAAATATCAAATGTATATATTAACGACGACTGTGAAATCAGTGGTGCCAGTCGTTTGCGCGAATGTACCATTATGAGTATACCTGAAGCCAGCGTATATATAGGTAATGATGTGATATGCGACAACTCGATCATCTCAGCGGGTTCGTCTGTTCTCGATGGTGCGAAACTGGACAACTGTTTTGTGGGTGAGGCTTGTCATATAGGAAAGGGCTTCTCTGCAACAAACAGTGTATTCTTTGCCAATAGTTATATGGATAACGGAGAGGCGTGCGCCGCTTTCTGCGGACCGTTTTCGGTCAGTCATCATAAGAGTACCTTACTTATCGGAGGTCAATATTCTTTTTATAATGCCGGTTCCAATACGAATTACAGCAATCATGCTTATAAGATGGGACCAATACATTACGGTCTGCTCGAGAGAGGAAGCAAAACAGCCAGTGGTGCACATATTCTGATGCCCGCCACAATCGGCTCGTTCTCTATGTGCATGGGCAAAATACAGAATCATCCGGATACATGTATGATGCCGTTCTCTTATATTATCGGCGTCGGCGACTCTACATATATAGTGCCGGGTCGCAATCTTGTCACGGTAGGAACATATCGTGATACCCACAAGTGGCAGAAGCGTGATATGCGTCCCCGCCTCGGGCGTCAGAGCCTTATTCATTTCGACTGGCTGAGTCCGTTTACCGTTTCGGAAGCGATTAAGGGTAAACGGTTGTTGGAACAACTGAAGAGGGAGCAGGGCGAAAATCCGGCATCCTATAATTATGAAGGCTGTATCATCAAGAACAACGCCCTTCTCAACGGTATCAAATATTATGATATGCTTATCCGTCTGTATATGGGCGAGGCTGTCCGCAATCATGAAATGGAACTGCCCGACAGTTCTGTAGGCACAGGCGATTGGGCAGATCTGGCCGGATTGATGCTTCCCGAAGCGGAAGAACAGCAGTTGGCTGATGATATCCGTGAAGGTGTCATCACAGAAATAGAAGAAGTAAAAGACAGGTTCGTTTCCATATATAATCAGTATGAACAATATAAGTGGACATGGACCTATCGCGTGATAACAGATTACTTCCATCTGGAGGCGCTTGCTGCCGAAGATGAGGAACGTATCAACAGCGAATATGAGACAGCCAAGCGTGATTGGCTTCATTTCATTGAATACGATGCGGAAAAAGAATTCCGTATGGGTGATGTGGAAGAAGAGACTTTGAATAAGTTTCTTGCAAGTATAGAAAAGTAGATAGTATAATTTAAATAATAACATTTATGGCAACAACTCCAGAGTTTAAGTATGCTCCTATGTTCCAAGTGGGCAAGGATGATACAGAGTATTATTTGCTGACTAAAGAAGGCGTTTCTGTCAGCGAGTTTGAGGGTAAACCGATACTGAAGGTTACACCGGAAGCATTGACACAACTTACCAATCAGGCTTTCCGCGACGTAAGTTTCTTGCTCCGCCGCTCACACAACCTGCAGGTAGCTAAGATTCTTAGTGACCCGGAGGCAAGTGATAATGACAAATATGTAGCACTCACCTTCCTTCGTAACGCGGAAGTGGCATGTAAAGGTAAACTGCCTCTCTGTCAGGATACCGGTACTGCTATTATCCATGGTGAAAAGGGACAGCAGGTGTGGACCGGCTTCTGTGATGAAGAGGCTATCGCCAAAGGTGTGTACAAGACATACACCGAAGAGAATCTTCGTTATTCACAGAATGCCCCTCTTAACATGTTCGACGAGGTCAATACCCGTTGCAACCTTCCTGCCCAGATAGATATAGAGGCTACCGAAGGTATGGAGTATCGTTTCCTTTGTGTGACAAAGGGTGGCGGTTCAGCCAACAAGACATATCTGTATCAGGAGACAAAGGCTCGTATCCAGAATCCCGGTACATTGATTCCTTTCTTGGTTGAGAAAATCAAATCGCTCGGTACGGCTGCATGTCCTCCTTATCATATCGCATTTGTTATCGGTGGTACATCAGCAGAGAAGAACCTTCTCACAGTCAAGTTGGCTTCTACCCATTATTATGATAATCTGCCTACCACGGGTGATGAGACAGGTCGTGCTTTCCGTGATATAGAACTGGAAAAGCAACTGCTTGATGAAGCTCATAAGATTGGACTCGGTGCACAGTTTGGCGGCAAGTATCTTGCCCACGACGTACGTGTTATCCGTTTGCCGCGTCATGGTGCTTCTTGTCCTATCGGATTGGGTGTCAGTTGTTCAGCCGACCGAAACATCAAGGCAAAGATCAACAAAGACGGTATCTGGATTGAGAAGATGGATGATAATCCAGGTGAACTGATTCCGGCTGCACTGCGTAATGCCGGTGAAGGTGATGTTATCAAGATAGACCTGAATCAACCGATGAAGGATGTCTGCAAACAGTTGTCCAAGTATCCTGTCGCTACACGTGTCAGTCTGAACGGTACGATTATCGTCGCCCGTGATATAGCTCACGCTAAGATCAAGGCCCGTCTGGATGCAGGCGAGGGTATGCCTGATTACTTCAAGAATCATCCAGTATTGTATGCCGGACCGGCAAAGACTCCTGCAGGAATGCCTTGCGGAAGTATGGGACCGACCACTGCCAACCGTATGGATCCATACGTAGACGAGTTCCAGGATAACGGCGGTAGTATGGTGATGATTGCCAAAGGTAACCGTACCCAGGTGGTAACCGATGCATGTAAGAAACATGGAGGTTTCTATCTCGGAAGCATCGGCGGACCGGCTGCCGTACTGTCCATGAATAACATCAAGAGTATCGAGTGCGTGGAATATCCAGAACTTGGTATGGAAGCTGTTTGGAAGATTGATGTGGAGGATTTCCCAGCATTCATCCTTGTTGATGATAAGGGGAATGACTTCTTCAAACAGTTGAAGCCATGGTCTCCCAGTTGTAAATAATCATATTATTTGCTATATAAAAAAGAAGACAGACTCTTGATTGAGTTTGTCTTCTTTTTCTATTTTGCCGTAGAAAGAATGTGTGCTTTTATGATTTTGATGTCTTGCAGGGGACGGTCATTCTGGTCTTTTTCTGCGTTTTGTATCAGGTCTACCACGTCCATCCCTTCCGTCACTTCACCGAATACGGTGTATTGTCCGTCCAGATGGGGAGCACCGCCAATCGTTTTATAGTCGTTTTTGATTTCGTCGGTAAACTGGATTTTTCCTCCTGATTTCTCTGTCAGTTCGGTGAGCATCTTGTCCAGCATCCTTGGACCGAACGTTTTACCGGTTACGATATAAAACTGACAGGCTGACGATGCGTTGTTCACTGCATTCTCATCCTGTGCGGCAGCCAGAGCCCCATGTTTATGATAGTATTTCGGGAACACCACCTCCGAAGGTACTGTGTAATCCAGATCTCCACCGCCTAACAGTTCTCCGGGTTTTGCCCTCTTGCTGGTAGGATCTCCTGCCTGAACCATGAATTCAGGTATGACACGATGAAACAGTACACCATTGTAGAACCCTTCCTTTACCAGTTTGATAAAGTTGTCGCGATGCTTTGGTGTCTCGTTGTACAGGGCAATCTTTATATTACCCATCGAAGTCTCTATTAACACCTGTGTCCTGTTGTCTGTCGCTTGTGCATGAATGGTCATAGAGATAACCATCATCAGCGCGGATAAAAAATATTTCTTCATCATTCTTATATTTTAGTTTTTGAATATCAGTCCGTTGCTGTCGGCATCTATGGTGATCGGTTTGTCTCTGCTAACCTCGTCGGCAAGAATCTTGCGCGACAGGTCGTTGAGTACATATCTCTGTATGGCACGCTTTACGGGACGGGCACCAAACTCAGGGTCGAAACCCACTTCTGCCAGATAGTCGATAGCGGCACGCGTCGTCTCCAGACTGAAACCTTGCGGTTCGAGCATCTTCTTCACAGCGTTCAACTGCAGTTCCACTACCTTCGATATCTCTTCTTTGTTCAGCGGCAGGAACATAATCGTCTCGTCGATACGGTTCAGAAATTCCGGACGGATAGTCTTCTTCAGCATTTCCATCACCTTGATCTTCGTGTCGGCGATGATATCCTCCTGGTTCTGAGCGTTTATCTGTTCAAACTGACTCTGGATATACTGACTGCCCAGATTGGAAGTCATAATGATAATGGTGTTTTTGAAGTTGACCATTCTTCCCTTGTTATCAGTCAGTCTGCCGTCGTCCAGAACTTGTAGCAGAATATTGAAAACATCCGGATGAGCCTTCTCTATCTCATCAAACAGTACCACCGAATACGGTTTTCTGCGCACAGCCTCCGTCAGTTGACCGCCTTCGTCATAACCTACGTAGCCCGGAGGTGCACCGATCAGTCTGCTCACGCTGAATTTCTCCTGATACTCGCTCATATCGATACGCGTCATCATCGTCTCGTCGTTGAACAGGTATTCAGCCAGAGCCTTGGCCAGTTCTGTCTTACCTACACCCGTCGTACCGAGGAAGATGAACGAAGCGATAGGACGTTTCGGGTCCTGCAGTCCGGCACGCGAACGGCGCACCGCATCACTGACAGCCTGTATAGCCTCATCCTGTCCGATAACCCTCTTGTGCAGTTCCTCCTCCAGATGCAGCAGTTTTTCACGTTCGCTCTGCATCATCCGTGTCACAGGTATACCGGTCCATCTGCTTACTACCTCAGCGATATCGTCGGCTGTCACCTCTTCACGTATCATAGCGTTGCCGTTCTGTGTACTTTTCAGTTGTTCCTGTATATGCGCGATATCGTCATCAAGCGCTTTCAGTCTGCTGTACCTTATTTCAGCCACTTTTTCATAGTTGCCTTCCCTTTCAGCCTTTTCAGCCTCTTGTTTCAGATTTTCGATCTGTTGTTTGTCCTCCTGTATCTTATTGACCAGAGCACGTTCGCTTTCCCATTTGGCGCGGAACGTCTTCTCCTGATCTTTCAGTTCGGCTATATCCTTATCCAGTTGGGCTATTTTCGGCAGATCATTCTCCCGTTTGATCGCCTCGCGTTCTATTTCCAGTTGTTTCAGTCTACGCGTAATCTCATCCAGTTCCTCAGGCACCGAGTCGCGTTCCATTCTCAGTTTGGCGGCAGCCTCGTCCATCAGGTCGATAGCCTTGTCAGGCAAGAAACGGTCAGAGATATACCGCTCCGACAGTTGCACGGCAGCGATACAGGCATCATCCTGAATACGCACCTTATGGTGGTTTTCGTAACGTTCCTTCAGTCCACGCAGGATACTGATGGCACTCATCTCGTCAGGTTCATCCACCATCACGGTCTGGAAACGACGTTCCAGCGCCTTGTCCTTTTCGAAATATTTCTGGTATTCGTTGAGCGTCGTGGCACCTATAGAGCGCAGTTCACCACGAGCCAGAGCCGGTTTCAGAATATTCGCCGCATCCATAGCTCCTTCACCGCCGCCGGCACCCACCAGCGTATGTATCTCATCGATGAAGAGGATGATGTTACCGTTGCTCTTCGTCACCTCGTTGATCACGCTCTTCAGTCGTTCCTCGAATTCACCTTTATATTTGGCACCAGCGAGCAGAGCACCCATATCCAGAGAGAACAGTTGTTTGTCTTTCAGGTTCTCAGGCACATCCCCCCTTACGATACGTTCGGCGAGCCCTTCCACGATAGCCGTCTTACCCGTACCCGGTTCACCTATTAATATAGGGTTGTTCTTGGTACGTCGACTCAGAATCTGCAATACCCGTCGTATTTCTTCGTCACGACCGATTACCGGGTCCAGTTTACCGGCGCGAGCCTCTTCCACCAGATTCTTCGCATATTTAGACAACGACTGATAATTCTCGTCAGCCGACTGCGACTGAACCTTCTGTCCCTGACGCAGTTCGTTGATAGCCGCCTGCATATCCTTCTCGTTCATGCCCGCATCCTTCATAATGCGCGAAGCCGTAGAGTTGACAGTTAGCAGTGCCAACAGTACCGGTTCGATAGAAACGAATTCGTCTCCGCCTTTCTGTGCCACGTCCATTGCCCGTTGCAGAACATCGTTTGACTCACGGCTCAGATACGGTTCACCGCCCTGCACTTTTGGCAGATGGGCGATTTCCTGATCCACCAGTGTCTCAATCTGTTGAGCGTTAACACCAAGTTTTTGGAAAATATAGTTGGTCACATCCTTGCCTTTCGATATAACCCCCTTCAGCAGATGCACCGGTTCGATGCTCTGTTGTCCGGCACGTTGGGCTAAGTTGACAGCTTCCTGTATAGCCTCCTGCGCCTTAATTGTAAATTTGTCGAATGTCATATATTTACTCCTTTCTTATTCGTTGATATAAATGTTATCCGATAAGAACAGGTCAAAATATATGCCCAAACAAAAAAGGCTGTCATTTTGACAGCCCTTGTATATTAGAATTTCAGATTGCTTACCTTGCCCAGCAGCGCCTGAACCTCTTCCGGTTTGATGTTACCGAAAAACCGTACCAGGTCGTAGTTGTTGTCTTTGGTAATAAACGCCACAATTTCAGTGGTGTTACCATTCTTCTCTTTTTTGAAGATAGCACCGGTTCCGTTTATCTCCTCTATCTTGTCGTATCCGCACGATGAGATGTCGCTTATCTTCTTATTGAAGTCGCCCTTTACCTCATCTGAGCAGTCGTCAAGACTCATATAGGCCACAGAGTCTATCCGTTCTATGACATGATTGATATCCTCTTTGCTGACGTTATACTTCGACACGTCTGTTTTGTTGAGGATTTGTCCCACGAACATTTTCAGCATATCCTGAGGGATAAGCATATATTGGGCATTGGGTTTTGATGCAAACTGTCTTGTGATATCCGACAGGTCGCGTCCGAACGAAAACTGGCAGACCAGGATCAATGCCAGAGATAATAAAAGTTTTTTCATCTTATTGTTATGAATGATTTTCGGTTTGCAAAACTATACATTATACTTGAATAAAACGATGAATTATTAAAAAATAACTCATGTTTTGTTATGTATTAACATTTCCTATTTTCGCATCTGTTGTGGCGTGACGCCTGTATGAACCTTGAAGTATCGGCAGAAGAACGACACATCACTGAAGTGATATTCCCATGCTATCTGTTTGACACTCTTCCCACTGGTCTGCAGTTCCAGTTTCAGTTGCAGTATGGCATAATGGTCGATGATTGTCTTCGGTGTATTCTTCGTCACCCGTCTCACGATGGTATTGAGATATTTAGGCGTGATGTGCAACACGTCGGCATAGTAGTTGACGTCGCGCGATTCCTTGTATTGATGTTCCACCAGCATCATAAACTCGTTGAATATCTCATGGGTGCGTCTCGAACCTGTTTCCTCCGGGCGTTCTGCCGGATGCCGATACAGATAGTCGTAGAATCCCAGAAAGAAAGCCTTCAGTTGAAGCAGGACCAGTTGACTGAGACAGGTGCAGTCTTCCTGTATGAAATAGATTTTCAGCAGACTGAACATCTGATTGATGATATCCGTCACGATGGTCGACTCGGTGCGGCATCTGTCTTCCCGTAGCGACTGGTACACCGTCTGTTCCAGTTGCAGACTGGCTTCCCTGAGCAGTGAGGCGTCATATTTCAGCATCTCCACCGAGAAGTCGTCCGACACATCTTTCAGTATCACCACATCGTTCGGGAACAGAGTGATGACAGCCCCCTCAAACAGTTGCCATTCTTTGAAGTTGACGCACATCGTCGCCGAACCTTTCCGGCATATCATGATCGTACCATAGTTGAGTACCGACGTGTCGTCTCTCCATTCTTTCAACGAAGATACGATGAGATAAGCCTCTTTTTCAGGTGGTAACACCTTGCCTAACTTCTTCATTAGTTCATTATTAGACTGCAAATATCGACATATTTTGTGAAATATCAGCACGATTGTTCATTAATATCCCATTTTGTGCGAATTATTTAAAATAGTTTAATCCTCCAAACTCCGTACCTTTGTACCCCGAAAATAAGGTAATAAGATAGTATTATATAATTTTTATGGTAAAAGTAACAAAGAAAAGATTGTCGTTGCTGTATGTCGCCGTCGTCATGGTCATGTCACCGGTCAGCGCCCAGCAACAGCAACGCAGGATGACAGTCAGCGAACTGTTCGAACTGGTAGAAAACAACAGCAAGAGTCTTCTCACACAGAAGACCGGTGCGGAAGTAGCCGACCAGGCTGTCGCTTCCGCTAAGAGTCAGCGGTTGCCCGATATCAACACATCGTTATCGTTCAGTTATATCGGCAATGCCCTCATCACGGACAGGGATTTCAGTAATGTGCACGGACTCAGTTCACCTCATTTCGGCAATTCGTTCGCCCTCGAAGCACAACAGGTAGTCTATGCCGGCGGAGCCCTCGATGCCGGTGTCCGTCTGGCTCAGTTGCAGAAGCAGCAGGCAGATGTCAGTACATCGCTCACCCGTCAGCAACTCCGTTTTATGGCTCTCGGTCAGTATCTCGATATCTACAAAATCATCAACCGCATGAAGGTGTACGAGAGCAATATCGCCCTCACCGCCCGCCTCATCGACGATATCCGTCAGAAACAGCGTCAGGGCATGGCCCTCAAAAATGATGTCACCCGATATGAGTTGCAGATGGAAACATTGAAACTGGAACTTACCAAACTGCGTAACCAGCGCACCATACTGAACCATCAACTCTGCAACACGCTCGGTCTTGCCGCCGACACACAGATACAGCCCGATGAGACCATTATTAATAATGTGTACGCCCAAGACGGTGAAGGCAAGTGGCAGACCGAAGCCCTCGTCAGTTCACCCGCCCTGCAGCAGTCGGCCCTCAATATGCAGATAGCCCGCGAGAACGAAAAGCTCGCCAAGAGCGACCTGTTGCCCAAAGTAGCCCTCGTGGCGGTAGACAATTTTGACGGACCGATTCTGTTTGAACTGCCGCCCGTCAACAACAATCTCAATATATGGTATGTAGGTGTAGGTGTGAAGTACAGTCTCGGTTCCCTCTTCAAGAGCAACAAGAAAGTACGTCAGGCAGCCGTTGCCGCCCGTCAGTCGCAGGAGGCGCATGCCGTAACCGTAGAGAACATCAACAATGCCGTGCAGGCAGCCTACACAGGTTATCAACAGAGTTATGTGGAACTCGCTACCCAGCAGAAGAGTGTACAGCTCGCCACACAGAACTATCAGGTGATCAGCGAACGCTATCTCAGTCAGTTGGCCCTCATCACAGATATGATCGACGCGTCCAACATCAAACTCAATGCCGAGTTGCAGGAAGTGGATGCCCGCATCAACATCACTTATGCCTATTATAAGATACAATACGTAGCAGGAAAAATATAAGAATTATGAATAAGAAGAAACAAATAAAGAGAGTTTATAACGTCGTCATCATCGTTTTGCTGATTCTGGCGATAGGATACGTGTTCAGCAGATTTGTACATCCGGGGGATGTGGAATATACCGACGATGCCCAGGTGCACCGCCTCGTCACACCTATCAACACACGTGTGCAGGGATTTATCAAGGAAATACGGTTCTCCGAGTACCAGCATGTGCACAAAGGCGACACACTGGTGATCATCGAAGATGCCGAATACCGTCTGCAACTGGCGCAGGCCGAGGCCAACTACCACGGTTCCAAGTCGGGCAAAGCAGCCGTATCAGCCAGTATCACCACCACCGGCAGCAATGTGCAGGTAGCCAGTGCCGGTATCGAAGAGGCCCGTGTCAATATGCTCAACGCCCAGCGCGATTACGAGCGTTACGCCGCCCTGCTCAAGAAAGACGCCGTAACCCGTCAGCAGTACGACAATGCCTATACCGCCTACCTGTCAGCCAAAGCCCGTTACGACCAGGCATCCCACCAGCGCCAGTCGGCAGCCCTCGTCAAGAACGAACAGGCGCAGCATCTGTCACAGAACACAGCTGGCGTAAGTGTAGCCCAGGCTACGGTCAACCTCGCCCGTCTCAACCTCTCTTATACCGTCATCGTCGCCACCTGCGACGGAACCATGGGTCGCAGGGATATCCATGTCGGTCAACTGGTGCAGCCGGGTGAACTCCTTGCCCGTATCGTGGAAGACGACGATGTATGGATTATCGCCAATTATCGTGAAACCCAGATGAACCATATCCGTACGGACAACCTCGTCAGTATCAAGGCCGACGCTGTCCCCGATGTGGAATTCGAGGGTAGGGTGCAAGCCCTCTCGGCAGCCACAGGCAGCGCCTATTCGTCAGTGCCGGTAGACAATGCCACAGGCAACTTCGTCAAAGTGGAACAGCGCGTCCCCGTACGTATCGTCCTGACCAAGAACAACAAGTCGGCAGACATCAGACGGCTCCTTGCCGGACTCAACGTAGAGACCGAGGTGAAATATTAGTATTATGCCAGGACCTCCAATGTTAAACGGACCCTTCACGATGCCGATGTTTCGTGAGTTCGTCCCCCGAAAACTGCAACCGTGGATATACCTCGTGTTTGCCATTATCTTCCAACTGACCGGCGGTATCTATCTCGGATCCCTCAGTCAGATGATGGGCACCACCAGTCTGATGCGCGAAGACATCATGATGGTCGGACTCTGCGGCGTGGTGGGCGTCAACATGCCCTTCCCCTTGCTCTTCCGTTTCAAGTTCCGCTTCACCAACCGTCAACTGCTGCTCAATGCAGCCATCATCGTGCTGGTGTGCAATGTCCTCTGCCTCTACACCACCTCCGTGCCGTTGCTCTGCATCATCTCCTTCATAGCGGGATTCTTCAAGCTCTGCGGCACCTTCGAGTGCTTCTCCAATATACAGTTGTGGATGACCCCCAAGCGCGACTTCGCCATTTTCTTTCCCATCATTTACATCGTCGTGATAGGCGATATGAGTATGTCGTCATGGGTAGCCCAGAACATCACCTACTATTTCGGCGGTTGGCAGCAGATGCACTTCTTCATGATCGGACTGCTGCTACTGGTTATCCTGTCGGTCTATACCCTCACCAAAGACTTCCGTTTCATGAAACCCCTGCCGCTTATCAGTGTCGACTGGCTCGGATGTCTCCTTTGGTCAGCCCTGATGGTCGAAGTGATATTCCTCTTCACCTACGGCGAGTATTACAACTGGTGGGACGGCGCCCCCTTCCGCCTCGGTGTCTATCTGTTGCCCGTCACCGCCTATTTCTGTATAGGTAGGATGCGGCACATCCGTCATCCCTACATAGCCCCCGAAGCGTGGCGGTATAAGACATTGATACCCCTGCTCTCACTCTACGCCATAGCCGAACTGATGAATTCCACCCCCCATGCCTTGCAGAATGCTTTTACAGGCGGTGTGCTCCATTTCGGGACCCTCACCTCCTCGGTATTCAGTCTGGTGGAACTAGCAGGCACCGTCTGCGGATGCATGTTTGTACTGATATGGATCAAAGTATTGCATCAGAAGTTTACCCGCCTGTTGGCTATCGGTTTTATGGCCCTCCTGGGTTATCAGGTCATGATGTACTTCTACATCACCCCCACGCTCAACATCCAGCGGCTCTATCTGCCTATCTGGATGCGCACCTTCGGTTATGCCATCTATTTCACCGCCCTCACCATCTATCTGGAAGAGTTGATGCCCTTCCAGCATTTCTTCATGGGACTCACCATGTCAGGTTTTGCCCGCAACGGAGTGGTGGAAGCCATCTGTACCGGCGTATACAGTTACGGTGTGCGTCATCAGGTAGCCGACAATATCGTGCGCACCCTGCCTTACGACACCGTACAGTCGGTGATGGTATCCATCAAACAGCTGTTCGGTTACACCTGCATGGGCGGTTGTGTATTCCTGTTCATCCTCCTGCTGTACGATGTGCAGCCCCTGCGCGACGGTCTCAAGAAGATACCCTACTGGAATGTGCTGGGTAGAATCATGAAGAAAGAATTTCGTCATACGAAAGTTTCGTAAACCGAATATTGTCAAATTGCATAAAAAGTAAGTGAATTGGTGAATGTATCAAATTTTTTATTTAACTTTACAGCCTGTAATATAATTATGTGTTAGATCACAAAAAGATATAGAGTTATGAGAAAACCAATTACATTGTTAAGTTTAGCGGCAGTCGTCACACTTTCGGTTGCTGCATCTGTAAACGAACCATTTCTGAAACCGCAGAACCAGAACACGGCAACTTTGATAACAGGTGCCGTCATCAATAAGTCGGAGCAGGCGGCAGCCAAAGGCAACAACCAGCTCGACAACACTGTAGCCGTAGCCAGTTATACATCTCCAAGTTTCTTCAAACTGGGCATTTCGGAGAGTGGAGAAGGATATGACAAGACCAATCTTTTTGGTCCCTGTTATACAGATCTTACCTGGACCAATACATCCACCAATGCCACATCGGTAAAATGGAGTTACGATACCAACACGAAATATATCAATAAGACAGTGGAAAATTCAGACAGCAAACTGGTCCTGAACTATAAATATTGTACGACCACTGCCCCCAAAATTACAGCTACGGCGAACGGACAGAGTTCCACTTACTATTATGGAGATAATATAATATGTGGAGGAAATACTGAAATAAAAGGTGTAGAATATGGTGCCTGTACTTATGATTTAGGACATACCACAGGCAATATAAGAAGTGAATTTTTAGGCTATCCTGAAGGTGATGCGCATTGGTTGGAGGGTTCTCCTTATACATCGGTCAAGATTGTGACATTGGGCAATTTGTTTCCACAACCTGCCGCACCCTATACGATGTCGCGCTGTTGGGTGAGATATTACGGTATCGCAAAGGCAGGGGCCACTTTCACTATGTGTCTGCATAAGGTGAACACAGAGGGCAAGATTGTTTCTGACACGCTCGCCATCGGAACAGCCACATTGGCAGATGATGTCAACAGCGAGACTGCTGGCAAATCTTTTGCTTTATCATTCAATATGAAATACAAGGACACCTCTTTAGGTACGGGTGATTTAACGATTGATACACCAATTTACTTGGAGTTGAGCGGTTTCCGCAACGACAAGGTTACTTCGTTCCAACCTATGTGGCGCAGTGGCGTGTATTCCTATACCGATGCTGATAAGCATGCTGTCGTAGGACTGGAGTGTGTCAAGGACGGAGTAACATCGTATTCTTATCCCAAAGCTACCTATTTTAAGTTCGGTGATGCCGAACCTTATATGTATTGCACCGACTTCGAGTTTCAGACCAATGCCGTGTTCAGTACCACCCCTACAGGTGTGAACGAGATATCAGCCAGTGCCACGGCTCCTAAGGTTACGGTAAACAATGGCAATTTCGTTATTTCAGCTTCCGATGCTGTAAACGAGGTAAGTATATATAATGCATCGGGTGTCATGGAGGCAAAAGCCTCTCTTCATGGCGAAACCACAGTTGATGCCCAGAGTCTACAGCACGGCATTTTTGTCCTGCGTTTCAGCAATGGAGCTACAGCCAAGATAGAAAAATAAATAAAAAAAGTCACAACGTCGCTGCTGCCCTGTTTATGAGGGTTTCAGACGACAAGTAACCTCACAAAACCATACAGAAACGTCGCCGAAGAACTAGTTGTTCCTTGGCGACGTTTCCAAAGTGTTTTGCAAGGTTATCATCCGTTTCTTGGAAATCTTATTTCTCTTATTACCAATAGTTTACGTCATACTGTGAAGTTGTGATGTATATTTCATCCGAAATTTCTGATTGGAGGCAGTACAAAATTGTCAAAAAACAGTCAGCAATTTTACGAAGCGTCCCCGTAAACACATTACGGCGGTGCCGTAACAACTCTACAGACGTGGTGTAACATGTCTACAGCGGTGGTGTAACAACATTACACAAGGCGTGTAATCTCTTTACAGCGGTGCCGTAACATGTCTACAAGACTTCCGTAAGCTATTTTCTAGTGGAAAAAGTTTAGTAAGACGGGTGGAGGTTCGACATATAAGACAGAAGAAACCAATAAGCCCCGCTTTGCATTGCTGCTCAGCGGGGCGTTATCATTTATATGTAGAGAATGTGAAATCTTATTTTATTCCCATAGATCACCAGAACGTTTTCCGAATACACTGTGACCATCAGATTCAGATTCGTTTGCTACTTTTCCTCCTACGACCCATTCGCTACCTGTTTGGGTTCTGCTTTGTCCTAAGCTCTGTAGCTCATTCCTTGAACTACCTGCAAGAATACTGCATTCTATTTGGCTTTCTACAACTAATATTTCTGGTTTAGAATATATCTTTTTCATTTTAGTTTCTTCTTTATCGTTGTTATCCTTTGTCTATTTTACAATATATTTCTTACCGTTTACGATGTACATGCCTTTAGCAAGTCCTTCCAAACTGCTAGAACCAGTACGTACAAGTTGACCGCTGATGCTGAATACTTTATCAGCAAACTTGGCAGAAGTTTCGTTACTGCTTTCTGATTCTGTATTCTCTATTCCTGTCGTGGAACTTTCAGTCGTATATATTACTGCACTGTTACCAAATGCAATCGCTGTTTTTGCATTATGACTAGAAGTCGCTGCGTGATGGATTGTACCAGGAACTTCATAAATGGTAGCAGCGTATGCTGGCCATGTTAATTCGTTGTTATTTAAATTATAGAAGAATGCTCTATGTCCATCTTCATAACCATCTTCATTCACGGTTGCTGATTTCCCATTTATATCTGTTACGGTAAACGTCTTATCAGCAGATTCTTTATACAAACCTAAATAATAATTTCCTGTTGGAACTTTTGTCTCTGTTAGAGAACCTTTAAATATAAAATCTCCATAAGGATAGTAGTTTTCAACTGTTTTTTCCGTAGGTTTATCTATATCACCAAATTGCTGACCGTAATCCGATTTACCTTCAGTACAAGTCGCATCTTTGGTAACTCCAGAAATATAATATACTGGACTCGTAGTATAAGGAACATCTGCGGCTGGGTGAATCATGTATGGATAACCAGCTTTTGTTATTGTCACATCAGCCCCAATTTTACTGGTATATAAATCTTGACTGAAGTCTAATGTGGCTATTATGCCATCACCATCACTTGAGTTCTCTTTTTTAACTCCTTGGAACCTGCAAACTTCAGTACCTGCGCCGAATGCTGATTCTATCTGGCCTTTGGTCATTGGGAAGTCAAAGCACATTGTGTACCATCTGCTTGCGGTAATATGAGGGATGTCAATTATTTCATTATTTTTAATCTTTGTTGCGAGTGTAAATCTTGTCCAGTCCCAGATTTTTTTACTTTCTGAATAAAGATGCAAATCATGGGCCTCTTCATATGTAGGATACTTGTCGAGA
>NZ_CALMHT010000048.1 GCF_937863835.1 uncultured Prevotella sp. | reverse complement strand
ATGCTATTGATGTTAGGAAACACGAATAAAATTTTTGCTGAGACTGTTGATATTGTGTGGTCTAGTTATGCAAAGCCAATATCCTCTATTTTGACTACAAATACGAGCGACCCTACGTATGTTTACCTTTATAATGTAAAGAGTAAACAATTTATTACCTGCGGCGGAATGTATGGCATGCAAGGTATTATGACTAATGTGGGTATGAAGTTTTACATTACTCAAGATTCATACACTGAAACAACATATGATAGATGGGGGCGGCCAACAAATCATACATACAACTTCTATAATGTCCACTCTAATGTAACAACTCCGGCAACAAGCAACGGTAATAGCTTATCCGTATCAAGTGGTAATGTTTATGTGGACCGTTCGGATAATATATATTGGAATTTTGTAAAATCTGATGGCTCAGATACAAACCCTATATATAATATTCGGTATTCTCGAGATTGTGATGATTGTGGTAATAATTGGAATACATATTATTTAAATCAAAGTTCAGTTTTGGAACTACAACAAGATGACCAGGGAAGCAGTTGCGATTGGATGATTATCACTAGAGAAGATTATCTTGCTGTAACAGCCAAGGCTAATTATGAACAAATAGACGTTACAGGTCTTCTTGAAGACTCTAGATTTGATAGAAATAGTAACAATGCAAGTTCATGGATGTGGGGAAACGGAAAGACAGGAGCAGTTGGAAACAACACGTCCGGACATTCTATTGGTGTAGAAGAATCCAATGGAGGAGCATCAGACAACAATGGTTGGGGAAAGTATTTCGCTGCTGAAATAGACAACGAATCAAATACTCTTAGCCAAACAGTTACAGACCTAGAAGAAGGTATATATAGAATTGCTTGTCAGGGCTTCTATTACAACAATGGAAATGATAATGCAAATTCATACTTATATGCGAAGACTAATACAGCTAATAATTACAGTGGTAATGAATCATCTATATTATTGAATACCTATACATCATATTTCAGTGGAACTGTTAACGGACTCAGTTCTAATTCTCGGAATTTTACATATAATAAAAATATTGCAGCAGGTAACATTTTTCTTGGTGATGAAACGAACTACCCTAACGAAGTATATATATATGTACACGAAGGACAGTCTCTGACTTTCGGTCTTAAAAAAACAAAGACTGATGGGTCTGCTTTTGTAGACAATTTCAAACTGTACTATTGCGGTAAAAATGAGATTTATCTCAATGAGGAAGGTACAGAAGAAAGTCTTGACAAGGGTATATACAAGTTCCCATGCCGTCTAAACTATCGTCGCGCTTTCACTAAAGATGCATGGAATGCTATCGTACTGCCAATCAGTCTTTCCGGTTCTCAGGTAAGAGCTGCATTCGGTGAGGATGCCAAGTTGAGTGAACTCGTTGGCATCAACCCAGATAAACCTTCTCAGATTCTGTTTAAGACAGTAAATCTAGGTACTAGTGGTATCGAAGCAGGCAAATGTTATGTAATTTGGGTAACAGCCGATCCTGATGTTGCGGTAAATAAAGAATATGATTATTCAAATAACAATACCAAGTACAAAATATATGGTCCTCTATATCAGATAGAAGGTGTAACAAAGACAGCTAGTACACAAACTGCAGTCACAGATACATACACAACTGATGCAGGTTCGCTGACCTTTAATGGTTACTATTACAAGACGACGACCCCTGTTGGTGACTATGTATATTATGTAACAAGCGGTGATATGTACTATGACAAAGAGGGTAACTTCCCTATCTACGCTACTCGTTGGACTTTGAAAGATGCCAACAGGCAGACATCTAAATATACATTCAACTTTGACGGTATAAGCGAAGGTAATGGTACTACAGCCATAGAGAATATCAACACGGATACAAGCACAAATGCTGCCACATCCAATACTGTTTACAACCTCAACGGTCAGGTGGTTCGCACGAACTCTACTTCCCTCGAAGGTCTTGCAAAGGGTATCTATATCGTAAACGGTAAAAAATATATCGTAAAATAATTACTTGTCGTAAACAAGTTCGTAATACAAAGAGTCGCTTTCTCAATTTTGAGAAGGCGACTCTTTTCTTTTTCAATAGTCAACGCTGATGGCGAATAACGAAAAAGAGGTATCAACCCGCATGAAAATATTGACAAGCTGAGTCAACCGACTTCGTAAATAAGTATCCCAGTAGTCAACAAAAACAGTTAAAGTACAATTACAGCACCGCTGTAAAGAGATTACACGCCTTGTGTAATGTTGTTACACCACTGCTGTAATGTTGTTACCGCACCGCTGTAATGTGTTTACAGAGGTGCTGTGTAAACACTTTACAGAGACCCTCTGTAAAATCTCTGACTGAATTATGACAATTCTTCTAATACGCGACGACCAATTCACGTTCTTCTACCAAATTCTGTGATGTTTCTCTGACGTTTGTTGACGTTTCATGTTTAGTGAAACCCTTTTAGGCAACAGCATCGCGGTGTTGTGAGGTTTTTTTTTGAAAAAAATTTTTTGGAGATTAAAAAACTTTTCCCTATCTTTGTATTCTATTACTGTGAACATTTAATAATTTAAACTAAAAAGAAATGAAAAAGACAATGATGATTCTTGCAATTGCCGGACTAATAATGGCAAGTGCTACAACGGCTCAAGCTGCTAAAAAGAAAGTGGTTAAGAAATGCGCAAAAGTTTCTGCTATCGTGAAAATGGGTATTATCGGCGAAGGTACGACCATGCATTGTCTGGAACTGAAAACAATCGGTTCGAAATCGGAAACACTGTTTATTCCTACTGACGACAATACCAATATGAAACAAGCTTATATCGTGATAGGAAACATAGCCAAGGTGATATGCAAAAAGACTGCCGACGGACTGGTTGCCAAAAAGGTGGAAGGCAGCGCCGACTACTATAACGCTATAGGAAAATGGACGACACCAGACCCTATCGATAAAACAAAGAAAATGGGTGTTGAACTCGAAGTGAACGGTAAGGCTCAGTCTATCAATATGGCTTCTCTGCCCTACTCCAGTTGGGAACTACAGGGTAAACCCGGTAAACTGCTTCTTATCGGCAAGAGCATCGGCAACGGTGGCACTTACGACGAGAAGACTGTTGTAACCATCTACAAGAACAAGAAGGGAAAGTGGATGATGAAGGACGACAGCAGTGCCATGGTCTATACAAAAGAAGCTGAATAAAGTTATATTTAAATAAAAGGATATGAAGAATTTTTTTATGATGGCGGCTGTAGCTTGTATGCTGATAACCGCCGCCTCTTGCGGAAACAAGACGGCACAGAACAGTAAAACCACAGATTCTGAAAATGTGGCTACTGACAGTACGGCCAGTAAGATGGAGGCTGCACAGGTTCCTGAGGCTACAGCAGTGCTGAGCGAACTGGGCGAGAAACTGAACTCTAAAGATCCGAAGGTTATCGCCACGGTAACGGAGAAGATAAAGAGTCAGATCAAAGCGTATATCGACAAAGGCGATATCGAAACGGCTAACAAGTATGCCGCACAGGTGAAGACTTACCTGAAAGAGCACGCTGAACAAATAAAGACCGCCACAAAGGGCGAGACAACAACACTGGACGACTTGGTAAACAGTGTATCCAACATACCGACCAATGCCGCAAACGCTGCCACCGAGGCAGGACAGACAGTTAAGTCGGATGCCGAGAATGCCGCCAACGGTGCTGTAAGCACAGCCAAAAATGCCGCGGCTAATGTCAAGACCGCAGCAACAAACAAGGTAAACGCCGCCAAACAGGCTGCCACCGACAAGGCCAACAGTGCAGTGAACAGCGCACATAAAAAGGCCAGCGATGCAGTGAACAAAGCCAACAAGAAAGCCAACGACGCTGTAAACAGTGCCGCCGACAAAGCTATAAAAGGAATAGGATTATAAATCCGGTCCTTATTTGACCGTAATGTGGAAGCAGCCCTGATGTACTTCGTACTTGATGAAGCATCTGTTCTGCTTCCGCATATCGTTAAGCACTTCGCTTAACACCCATTTCAAGGTATCGTTTCTCACTTTATGACGGGCAGGACCTTCCGGGTCTTCTACCGTCTTGTATCGGTTATAACACAGGTCGAACGTAGTGCCGTAGAGATGACAACTGTTCTGCGTGGCGTTGCCGTTGTGACCGCGCAACCGCTCCACATCGTCCTTGGTACGCATCACACTGGTGATAATAATCTTATGCAAAGGAATCCCTTTCATCTGAAGACTGTCGAAGAAAGTACGTCCTATCTCCTGCAACAGCACTGAAGCACGGGGCACAAGATAGGGAATACTGTTGTGAAGACGGTCAATATAGAAATAGGGATTACTGCCCACGAATACCAGTTCACGCTTTCTGCTCTCTGCTTCCTCACGGTTCTGAACCGGTTGTACACCGTATTTCATGGCGACAGCCAACTGTACATCGTTCTGGTCGGGAAATGCCTGACCGAAATTAGGAACACTGTATATCCGGTTCTTCACCGGTTTGCCGTCTGCCCCGAAAAAAGGGGAACCTTTCACCGCCACATCCGTATCCGATTCGGATTCTGCCTCCACGGCCTGAGCGTTCTCCTTTGTCATCTGCATGGAATCGGATTTCAGCGTGTCTGTCTTGACTGTATCTATATCATGATGGGCGGGAGCATGCCTGGGATCGGCTACTGACGGAAATATACAGCGCACCAAAGCCAATAATATCACAATAATCCCAAATCCCTCTAAATATCTATTTTTGGTAATCTTCATCGATTTTTATGTTAATTTGCTTACAAAGGTAAGGTAATTGGTTGAGATATAAAAAGTTTTTTGTAATTTTGCATCGAATTTTTAAGAATTTAAATACATTGATAGAGAAGCATATTGTTTTGGAGGACATTGACCCCGTTACATTTTATGGGGTTAACAATTCTCATTTGCAGATGATTAAGGCGTTATATCCTAAACTGAGAATAGTGGCAAGGGATAATGTGATACGTGTATTGGGCGACGAGGAGCAGATGGCTGAATTCGAAGAGAATACAGAGAAGATGCGCCTGCACGTGCTGAAATACAATCAACTGAATGAGGAGGATATCATATCTATCACGAAAGGCGAACAGACGAAGCAGGATGCCATCAAGGGAGTTCTCGTCTATAGCGTGAGCGGCCGACCTATCAAGAGCCGTGGCGCCAACCAACAGAAACTGATAGACGCCTTCGAAACGAACGATATGATGTTTGCCGTGGGACCAGCCGGCACCGGTAAGACTTATCTCAGCATCGCGCTGGCGGTAAAGGCTCTGAAAGAGAAAACGGCAAAGAAAATCATATTAAGTCGTCCGGCTGTGGAGGCTGGTGAGAAACTTGGTTTCCTGCCCGGTGACATGAAAGACAAGATAGACCCGTATCTGCAACCGCTGTACGATGCCCTTGAGGATATGATACCGGCGGTGAAATTGCAGGACATGATGGAAAAACATATCATACAGATTGCCCCTCTGGCTTTCATGCGAGGCAGAACCCTGAGCGATGCGGTGGTGATACTCGATGAGGCGCAGAACACGACAACGGCACAGATCAGAATGTTCCTGACACGTATGGGATGGAACACTAAGATGATCATCACCGGTGATGTGACGCAGATAGACTTGCCTCACGGACAAAAGAGCGGACTGGTGGAATCTATCCAAATACTGAAAGGTATAGAGGGGATAGAATTTATCGAGATGACAAAAAAGGATATCGTAAGACACAAACTCGTAACAAGCATCGTAAACGCTTACGAGAAACACGACAGGGAATTTGAAAATAAAACATATAAAGAAAATGAAAGCTTTAACAAAGACTGAGTTCCACTTCGATGGACAGAAGAGTGTGTATCACGGAAAAGTCCGTGACGTGTATAACATTAACGATGACGTAATCGTCATGGTGGCTACCGACCGTATCTCGGCATTCGATGTTATCCTGCCTAAGGGTATTCCTTTCAAGGGTCAGGTGCTGAATCAGATCGCCGCTCAATTTCTGGACAAGACTACTGATATCTGTCCTAACTGGAAACTGGCCACTCCTGATCCGATGGTGACTGTCGGTCTGAAATGTGAAGGCTTCCGCGTAGAGATGATTATCCGTTCTATCCTTACAGGTTCTGCCTGGAGAGAATACAAGAACGGATGCCGTGAACTGTGCGGTGTGAAACTGCCTGACGGTATGCACGAGAACGAACGTTTCCCGGAACCGATCATCACTCCTACGACAAAGGCTGACGAGGGACACGACCTGAATATCTCTAAAGAGGAGATTATCAAACAGGGCATTGTAAGCAAAGAGGATTATGAGGTGATGGAATACTATACACGTAAGATATTCGCTCGCGGACAGGAAATAGCTGCCAGCAGAGGTCTTATCCTCGTGGATACAAAATATGAGTTCGGCAAGCGCGACGGTAAGGTGTATCTGATTGATGAGATTCACACACCCGACAGCAGCCGCTACTTCTATGCCGACGGTTATGAGGAAAAACTGAAGAAGGGTGAACCTCAGAAGCAACTCTCTAAGGAGTTCGTACGCCAGTGGCTTATTGAGCATAACTTCATGAACGAACCGGGACAGACGATGCCTGAGATTACAGACGAATATGCCAACAGCGTAAGCGACAGATATATCGAACTGTATGAGCATATCACAGGTGAGAAATTCCAGAAGGCTGAAGATAATGTAGACATCGCCGCTCGTATAGAAGCCAATGTCAAAAAGTATCTGGCCAACAGATAATAATAAGGTATGTATAAGCAAGAGGAGATAAAACCTTACAGCGAACAGGAAGAGAAGGGCAAACAGGTGGAAGCGATGTTCGACCAGATAGCCCACTCTTACGACTTGCTCAACCACCGACTGTCGTGGAATATCGACCGCGGATGGAGACGTAAGGCTATCACCCAACTTGCTCCGTACAAGCCCAAGACGATTCTGGATGTTGCCACAGGTACTGGCGACTTCGCTATTCTGGCAGCCAGGATGCTGACTCCTGATTCTCTTACCGGTGCTGATATCAGCGAAGGAATGATGAAGGTAGGACAGATCAAGGTGGAAAAGGCCGGAATGGAAAATGTGATATCATTCAGAAAGGAAGACTGCATGGATATGTCTTTCAGCGACGGTACATTCGATGCCGTGACAGCGGCTTTCGGAATCAGAAACTTTCCCGACCTCGACAAGGGGCTGAGGGAGATGTACAGGGTACTGAAGACAGGAGGACATCTGAGTATCGTGGAACTGACACAGCCTGTATCGTTCCCGATGAAACAGTTATTCAGAATATACTCACACACTGTACTGCCTATCGTCGGTAAACTGATATCGAAGGATGACAGTGCATACAAATACCTTACCGCCACTATCGAGGCTTTCCCGCAAGGGGAGACAATGATAGAGGTTCTGAAAAAAGCCGGGTTCAGCGAGGCTAAGTTCAGAAGACTGACGTTCGGTATCTGCACTATGTATTTCGCAACTAAATAACACAAATAACATACAACGCATGGATAAATATGGTTTGATAGGATTTCCACTAGGGCACTCGTTCTCTATCAGCTACTTCAATGAGAAGTTTGAGAATGAAAATATAGATGCCAAGTATGAAAACTTCGAAATCCCTAAAATAGAGGCTTTGCCTGAGGTTCTGGATTCCAATCCAGACCTGAAAGGGCTCAATGTCACCATTCCTTACAAGGAAAAAGTCATTTCGTATCTCGACTCTATCAGTCCTGAAGCAAGGGCGATAGGTGCAGTGAATGTTATAAGGGTTACCAGAAAAGGTGAGAAAATAATATTGAAGGGATTCAACTCCGATGTAATCGGTTTCACGAAAAGTATAGAACCGATGCTTGAGAAATTTCATAAGAAAGCTCTTATCCTGGGTACAGGCGGAGCATCGAAGGCTATCAACTACGGACTGAAGTCGCTCGGACTGGAAACGCTGTTTGTAAGCAGAAGTACAAAAGGTAAGGATTGTATCTTATATCAAGACATCACGCCCGAAATGATGCAGGAATATAATGTGATAGTCAACTGCACCCCTCTGGGCATGTATCCACATACGGATGAATGTCCTCAACTGCCGTACGAGGCTATGAACATGAAGACTATTCTTTATGACCTGATATATAACCCGGACGAGACTCAGTTTATGAAAAGAGGTGCCGAACATGGTGCCACGACAAAGAACGGACTGGAAATGCTGCTGTTGCAGGCTTTCGCCAGTTGGGAATTCTGGAACGGCAAAGAACAAAAATAATAAAGAAATAATAATAAAGAACGAATCATGGGGATGGATAAGTCGAACAGATATATGATGAGAGGCGTAAGTGCCGCCAAAGAAGATGTGCATAACGCGATTAAGAATATAGACAAAGGTATATTTCCGCAGGCTTTCTGCAAGATTATACCTGATATACTGGGTGGTGACCCTGAATACTGCAATATCATGCATGCCGACGGTGCCGGTACGAAATCGTCATTGGCGTATATGTACTGGAAAGAAACCGGCGACCTCAATGTATGGAAAGGTATCGCACAGGATGCCCTGATTATGAATACCGACGACCTGCTATGTGTGGGCGCTGTAGACAATATCCTTGTTTCAAGTACGATAGGACGCAACAAAATGCTCGTTCCGGGCGATGTGATATCGGCTATCATCAATGGTACCGATGAACTGCTTGCGCGTATGCGCGACATGGGTGTAGGCATCTATGCCACCGGCGGTGAGACGGCTGACGTGGGCGACCTGGTGCGTACGATCATCGTCGACTCTACAGTTACCTGCCGTATGAAACGGTCTGACGTTATCAACAATGCAAATATCCGTCCCGGTGATGTAATCGTAGGTATGTCGTCTTGCGGACAGGCCACTTACGAGGACAGATACAACGGAGGTATGGGCAGCAACGGTCTGACAAGTGCACGTCATGATGTGTTCGCTAAATATCTCGCTGAGAAATATCCGGAAAGTTATGACCACGCTGTACCTGAAGAACTGGTTTACAGCGGTCATCATCACCTGGATGACAAGATAGAGGGTGTGGATGTCAACGCAGGGCAATTGGTTCTGTCCCCTACCCGCACGTATGCTCCTGTCATCAAGAAGATGCTCGATGAACTGAGACCGGAGATTCACGGTATGGTTCACTGTACCGGCGGCGCGCAGACCAAGGTGTTGCATTTCGTAGGCGACAACTGCCGTGTGATCAAGGATAACATGTTCCCCGTTCCTCCTCTCTTCAAGGTTATCCGTGATGAAAGTGAGACCGACTGGAAGGAGATGTACAAGGTATTCAATATGGGACACCGTATGGAAGTGTATGTCCGCCCTGAAATAGCCGAAAAGGTGATAGCCATCAGCAAGAGTTTCAATATCGACGCTCAGATTGTAGGACATATAGAAGAAGGACCGAAGAGTCTGACAATCAAGTCGGAATTCGGCGAATTCAATTATTAATATAGATGATTAATTATGCCAGAAAATAATAGCATACTGGAAAAGTTGGACGGACTGGAAAGCCGTTATGAGGAGGTATCGACACTGATTACCGACCCGGATGTGATAGCCGACCAGCAACGCTACGTAAAACTCACCAAGGAATACAAGGAACTCGGTGATATTATGGATGCGCGCAAACGTTACATCAACTGTCTTAACTCTATATCAGAGGCAAAAGACATTCTTGCCAACGAAAGCGACACAGACCTGAAGGAGATGGCCCGCGAGGAATTGCAGACCAACGAGGAACTGCAACCGAAGATAGAGGAGGAAATCAAAATAGCACTCGTACCTAAGGACCCGGAGGATGACAAGAATGTACAGATGGAAGTAAGGGCCGGTACCGGTGGCGATGAAGCTGCCCTGTTTGCCGGTGACCTGTTCAACATGTACAAGAAATTCTGTGATTCAAAAGGATGGAACCTCTCTGTCACAAGTGCCAGTGAGGGTGCCGTAGGCGGATTCAAGGAAATAGACTTTGCTGTAAGTGGTGACGGTGTATATGGTATACTGAAATATGAGTCGGGTGTACACCGCGTACAGCGTGTTCCCGCTACCGAGACACAGGGACGTATGCACACCAGTGCTGCGACTGTGGCCGTACTGCCTGAGGCTGATAAGTTTGAAGTCAGCATCAACGAAGGCGACATCAAATGGGATACATTCCGAAGCAGTGGAGCCGGTGGTCAGAACGTAAACAAGGTGGAATCGGGTGTGCGTCTGCGCTATCCCTGGAAGAACCCTAATACCGGCGAGGTGGAGGAAATCCTGATAGAATGTACGGAGACCCGCGACCAACCGAAAAATAAGGAAAGAGCACTCTCGCGCCTGCGTACATTTATATATGACCGCGAGCACCAGAAATATATGGATGATATCGCAAGCCGTCGCAAGTCGCTCGTCTCCACAGGCGACCGTTCGGCTAAGATACGTACATACAACTTTCCGCAGGGACGTGTCACAGATCACCGTATCGGTTATACCACACACGACCTGACAGGATTCCTCGGCGGTAACATTCAGGATATGATAGATGCCCTGACCGTCGCAGAGAATGCAGAGAGAATGAAAGAGACCGAACTTTAAAACATTTATCATTATGGGAATCAGATTCACTAAAAAGAATGAGGACAGAAAAGACGATGAACGTACAGTCCAGGCCGAAGAATTTGTCAACTTGATGACTTCTACAAAAAGGAGTACTCAGGAATTAAAAGAATTACCCAAAACAGAATTACCAAAGTAATGAACAGAAAAGAACTTGTAAACCAGATTATGACAAAGAAGTCGTTTCTTTGTGTAGGTCTGGATACTGATATGAAAAAGATTCCTCAACACTTGCTGAAAGAGGAATATCCCATATTTGCCTTTAATAAGGCTATCATTGATGCAACGGCACCTTATTGTGTGGCTTACAAACCCAATCTGGCTTTCTATGAGGCAGCCGGAATAAAGGGAATGATCGCATTTGAAAAGACGATAAAATATCTCAATGACAATTATCCTGAACAGTTTATCATAGCCGATGCCAAACGCGGCGATATCGGCAACACGTCTGCCATGTATGCCAGAACATTCTTTGAGGAATATAATCTGGATGCGCTCACTGTCGCCCCTTATATGGGCGAAGACAGTGTAACCCCTTTCCTCACATACGAGAACAAATGGGTTATCTTGCTTGCCCTTACCAGTAATAAGGGTTCTCACGATTTCCAACTTACGGAGGATAAGGACGGGGAAAGACTGTTCGAAAAGGTGCTGCGCACTTCTCAGCAATGGGGAAATGAAGGAAACATGATGTATGTAGTAGGTGCTACACAAGGTAAGATGTTCAAGGACATCAGAACAGTCGCCCCTAATCATTTCCTGCTCGTCCCTGGTGTCGGTGCACAAGGAGGCAGTCTGCAGGAGGTTTGCAAGTATGGTATGATCAAAGACTGCGGCCTGTTGGTAAACAGTTCACGCGGCATCATCTATGCAAGCAATGGTGAAGACTTCGCAAACGTTGCGGCAGAAAAAGCGAAAGAACTGCAGGAGCAGATGGAAACAGAATTGAATCAGTTTAATTAATTGTTTTGAACGACAGTAAGATTATCAACGACCCGGTATTCGGGTTCATAAAGATACCACGCGGACTACTGCTGAACATCGTACAGCATCCACTTATGCAAAGACTTAACCGTATCAATCAGTTAGGTCTTGCTTCTGTTGTCTACCCTGGTGCCCACCACACGCGTTTTCTGCATTCGATAGGTGCCTTTCATCTGATGAGTGAGGCTATCACTTCTTTATCACAAAAGGGTATTTTCATATTCGACAGTGAAGCTGAAGCCGTGGAAGCCGCCATACTGATGCACGACATAGGACACGGTCCGTTCAGTCATGTACTGGAGAACACGCTGATACGGGGCATCAGTCATGAACAGTTGTCACTGATGATGATGGAACAGATCAACAACGACATGGGCGGGCAATTGAATCTGGCGCTGAAGATATTCAAGGACGAGTATCCAAAACATTTCCTGCATCAACTGATAAGCAGTCAGATGGATATGGACCGTCTCGACTATCTCAGGCGCGACTGTTTCTATACGGGTGTTACCGAAGGCAACATCGGAAGTGCGAGAATCATCAAGATGCTCGATGTAAAAGACGACAATCTGGTAATAGAATCGAAAGGTATATATTCGATTGAGAACTATCTTACATCACGACGACTGATGTACTGGCAGGTATATCTGCACAAGACGGCCGTGGCATGCGAAAAGGTACTCGTCAACACACTGCTGAGGGCCAAATATCTGGCACACAACGGCAAAGATATATTCGCATCACCATCTCTGAAGTATTTTCTGTACCATGATGTTGACGAGGAGTACTTCATGTCACACCACGATGCATTAAAGGAATATGAAGAACTGGACGACCATGATATATGGAGTGCGCTGAAAGTATGGATGCACAGTGATGATAAGATATTATCCCTGTTATCAAATGATATCATTAACAGGAACATATTCAAAGTGGAAGTCCATGAAGAAGAAATTAAAAAAGAGCGTATAGATGAACTGAAAGACAGAATAAGTAAGACGCTGAAAATATCAAAAGAAGAAGCCAACTACTTTATAAGTGTCGATACCGTACAGAAAGATATGTACGACACCCAAGAAGACAGTATCACGATTC
Source organism: uncultured Prevotella sp. (assembly GCF_937863835.1). Lineage (GTDB taxonomy): Bacteria > Bacteroidota > Bacteroidia > Bacteroidales > Bacteroidaceae > Prevotella. The sequence continues at coordinate 31,285 of NZ_CALMHT010000048.1, read as the reverse complement.
TTTACAAAGACGGTACAACAAAAGACATTGTGGAAGCTTCCGATTTGCTAAATGTTGCCCTACTTTCTAAAAAAATAAGAAAATATTATCTCTGTTATCAAAGATTATAAAGTATTTTTATTATCTTTGCATAATTAAGTACAACCAAGTCAATTAATATGGAATTTACAGCTAAACAAATCGCTGAGTTTATTCAAGGGCGCATAGAGGGTAACGAGAACGCTACTGTTCATACTTTCGCCAAAATAGAAGAAGGAGTTCCGGGAGCAATATCGTTCCTATCCAATCCAAAATATACACATTACATTTATGATACACAATCATCAATAGTTCTTATTAATGAGGATGTAGAACTGGAGAAGCCGGTAAACGCTACATTAATAAGAGTTAAGAACGCTTACGATTGTGTAGCCAAGTTGCTTCAGCTCTACGAAGCGAGTAAACCGAAAAAGAATGGTATAGATTCTCTAGCCTTCATTTCTCCGAAAGCGAAAATAGGTAAAGATGTGTATATCGGTGCTTTCGCTTACATCGGTGACGGTGCCGAAATCGGTGATAACACCCAAGTTTATCCCCACACGACAATCGGCGACGGAGTAAAAGTGGGTAATGGCTGTCTATTCTATCCTAACGTTACGATATACCAAGGGTGCAAGTTGGGAAATAATGTTACAATACATGCCGGTTCCGTAATTGGTGCCGATGGTTTCGGATTTGCTCCATCTGCCAACGGATATGACAAAATTCCGCAAATAGGTATTGTGACAATCGAAGATAATGTTGAAATCGGTGCCAATACATGTATAGACCGCTCAACGATGGGAAGCACATATATACGCAAGGGTGTAAAACTAGATAATCTGGTACAGATAGCCCACAACGTTGAGGTTGGCGAAAACACCGTGATGTCTGCACAAGTAGGTATCGCTGGAAGCACAAAGGTTGGTTCATGGTGTATGTTCGGTGGTCAGGTAGGACTGGCCGGTCATATACAAGTCGGCGACAAAGTGTTCTTAGGCGCACAATCCGGTGTCCCTGGAAACGTCAAGAGTAACCAGACGGTTATCGGTACACCTCCTATGGAACCTAAAGCATACTTCAGATCTCAGGCAATATTCCGCAGACTGCCCGAACTGTACAGGCAGATCAACGAACTACAAAAAGAGGTTGATAATCTAAAAAAGAAATAAAAATAGAAATAAAATAGAATAACTTATGTTGAAACAGAAAACACTGAAAGGCAGTTTTTCTCTTTTCGGAAAAGGTCTGCACACAGGACTGAGTCTGACGGTTACTTTCAACCCGGCTCCTGAAAATACGGGTTATAAAATACAGCGTATTGATATCGAAGGACAACCAACCATTGATGCGATAGCGGAAAATGTTGTTGATACTCAACGTGGTACTGTAATAGGAAAAGGAGATGTCCGTGTATCTACTATCGAACATGGTCTGGCAGCTCTTTATGCACTGGGCATAGACAATTGTCTCATCCAGGTTAATGGTCCTGAATTTCCAATCCTTGACGGCAGCGCTGCCATGTACGTGGACAAAATTGAAGAAATCGGAACCGAAGAACAGAATGCTCCAAAGGACTATTATATCATACGTCATAAAATTGAAGTCAAAGACGAAGAATCTGGTTCTTGCATCACAATATTACCGGATGAGCAGTTTAGCCTTACAGCGATGTGCTCATTCAACTCCAAATTTATCAATAGTCAGTTTGCCACTCTCGACAAGGCAGAAGATTTCGCAAAAGAGATAGCTCCCGCCCGTACATTTGTTTTCGTACGTGATATCGAACCTCTGCTTGGTGCGAACCTGATTAAGGGAGGTGACTTGGACAATGCCATTGTCATATATGAGAAACAGATAACACAGAATCAGCTGGATAATCTGGCCGACCTGATAAAAGTGGAACACCGCGATGCGACGGTTCTAGGATATATACAACATAAGCCTCTGGTATGGGAAAACGAGTGCACACGCCACAAACTGCTGGATGTCATTGGTGATATGGCGCTTATCGGTAAACCTATCAAAGGACGTATAATCGCAACCCGTCCTGGACATACCATTAATAACAAATTTGCACGTCTGATGCGCCGTGAAATCCGCAAGCACGAGATACAGGCCCCTATATACGACTGTAATGAGGAACCTGTTATGGATGTAAACCGCATACGCGAATTACTCCCGCACCGTTATCCAATGCAGTTGGTAGATAAGGTCGTTGCAATCGGTCCTACCAGTATTGTAGGTTTGAAGAATGTAACAAGCAATGAACCCTTCTTCCAGGGACACTTCCCTCAGGAGCCTGTCATGCCGGGCGTTTTACAAGTAGAGGCAATGGCACAATGCGGTGGATTACTCGTATTAAATACAGTAGAAGAACCAGAACGCTGGTCGACATACTTTATGAGAATTGATGAAGTGAAATTCCGTCAGAAGGTAGTACCTGGTGACACCCTTATCTTTAAGGTAGAATTATTAGCACCTGTACGCCATGGTATTTCGTCAATGAAGGGATATGTATTTGTTGGTGATCATGTTGTATCAGAAGCATCTTTCACAGCACAAATAGTAAAAAACAAATAAGATGAATCAAATAAGTCCCTTAGCATTCGTACATCCAGAAGCAAAACTCGGAGATAATAATATTATCGGTCCTTTCTGCTACATAGAAAAGAACACGGTAATAGGAGACAATAACGTGATGCAAAACAGCGTTACTATCAATTATGGAGCCCGTATCGGTAACAATAATGAGTTTTTCCCAGGTGCCAGTATCAGTACGAAGCCACAAGATTTGAAATTTAAAGGAGAAGAATCTCTTTGCCAGATAGGTGACTCTAATAGTATCAGAGAGAATGTGACCATATCCCGCGGAACTGCATCAAAAGGTATCACAATAGTTGGAAACAATAACCTTTTAATGGAAAATATGCACGTAGCTCATGATTGCGTATTGGGTAGCAGACTGATCATCGGAAACTCCACTAAATTCGGAGGAGAAGTTGTAATCGACGACGATGCAATCATTAGTGCGACCGTTCTTACACATCAGTTCTGCCATATCGGCGGATTCGTTATGATACAGGGCGGAAGCAAATTCAGTAAAGATATTCCCCCTTATATTATAGCAGGCAAAGATTTTGGTTATTATTGCGGTGTGAATCTAATAGGACTGCGCCGTCATGGGTTCAGCAACGAACTCATCAATAACATTCACGAAGCATATAGACTGTTATACTCCAAGGGTATTATAGAAGAGGGAATTCAGGAAATCCAAAAGAATATAGCTCCATGCAAGGAAATAGACTATATCATAGATTTCGTCAGAAGTTCTCAACGTGGAATTGTTCGTCCACTAGTCGGATAATATAAATAAATGAAAACGCTCGTCGTTGTTGTAGGACCTACGGGAGTGGGAAAAACAGAGACTTGCCTTAGGATAGCCGAACATTTCAATGTTCCTATTATTAATGCGGACTCTCGTCAGATATACGCAGAACTGCCTATCGGCACAGCTGCTCCCACCCCAGCCCAACAGCGGCGAGTGAAGCATTTATTTGTGGGCAACCTGCATCTTGACGATTATTATAGTGCCGCCATGTTTGAAGCAGATGTAATTCAAACGACCGATCAACTTTTTTCAAACAGTGACATCGCTCTTATGAGCGGTGGCAGTATGATGTATATTGATGCCGTCTGTAATGGTATAGATGATATTCCAACAATTGACGACAAGACCCGCAAACTCATCAAGCAACGGTATGAAAACGAAGGTTTGGACGCGCTGTGCGAAGAGTTAAAGGCACTGGACCCTGAGTATTATCAAATAGTAGATCTTAAAAATACGAGAAGGGTAATCCATGCGATAGAGATCTGTACGATGACAGGTAAGACATATACCTCTTTCAGACGAAACATAAAAAAAGAAAGACCTTTCAAAATCGTCAAGATTGGACTCAACCGTCCACGCGAGGAATTGTATGAGCGTATCAACAAGCGCGTGCTGGAAATGATTGACGAAGGTATGGTAGAAGAAGCACGTAGCGTATACCCGATGCGGCATCTTAATTCACTTAATACAGTGGGATATAAAGAACTCTTTGACTATTTTGATAATACTATTCCACTGGAAGAAGCGATAAGACGCATACAGAGTAATACCCGCAGATACAGCAGGAAACAAATGACATGGTTTCAGCGGGACGAAAAAATCAAATGGTTCGCCCCATCTGATATTGAAGAAATCATAAAATATATAACTTTATCGATATAGAAATCTTTTTATATTTCTTTTTGCAGTATCTTTGCACACGGAAATAATATACATTATGAATATGATTAACAAATTGAACGAAAGTAAAGATTCACGTATTATCAGAATTTTGAGATGGTGCGTTTCTAAAATACGCCAATTCTGGAGATGGTACAAGGGACTGTATCATGAAGCTCCATGGTATAAAAAGACGATAGCAATAATAGTTTCATTAATCGTTTTGTTTTTCATTTACCTCGGTGCCGTAGATATGAACTTTCTATGGCTATTCGGAAAATCACCAGGTTTCTCTAGAATAAAACATCCTAACACGGCCGAAGCATCTGAGATTTACAGTGCCGATGGTATTATGATAGGTCGATTCTTCAACCAAAACCGTCAACCCGTAAAATATGACGAGGTAAATCCTGATTTCTGGCATGCCCTCATAGATACAGAAGACGAACGTTTTTACAAACATCACGGTATTGACCCTATCGGTCTGATTGGCGCTGCCAAGGATATGGTCATGCATCATGATGCACGTGGAGCTTCTACAATTACTCAGCAGTTGGCTAAGAACATGTTCCGCGTACGTACACAGTATTCTACCGGTCTGCTCGGATATATTCCTGGACTTCGTATGCTTATCATGAAAAGTAAGGAGTGGATTATCGCTACCAAACTTGAAATGATGTACGACAAGAAGGACATATTGATTATGTATGCCAATACTGTCGATTTCGGCAGTAACGCTTACGGTATCAAAACAGCATGTAAGACATACTTCAATACGACCCCGAAGAAGATGACAACCGAGCAGGCTGCCGTTTTGGTCGGCATGCTGAAGGCTACATCATATTATAACCCTATCGCCAATCCTAAAAATAGTCTGAAAAGACGTAATGTGGTTATGGACAATATGGTTACTCACGGTGACATGAGCCGTCTCACTTACGACTCACTAAAAGAAATTCCTATCAAACTGCAATACAGCGTAGAAAACACTTACGACGGTCAGGCTACTTATTTCCGTGAAGCTGTAGCCAACTATCTGAAAGACTGGTGCAAACAGAATGGATATGACCTCTACACCAGTGGTCTGAAAATATACACCACAGTTGATACCAAGATGCAGAAATACGCTGAGGAAGCTGCAATAAAACAAATGAGAATCGTACAACAGAACTTCAAAGCACATTGGGGCGATCGTGATCCGTGGGTAGATGAAGACGGAAATGTGATACCGGGATTTATTGAAGATAAAGTACAGAAGCTTCCTGAATATAATCATCTGGTTGAAAAGTATGGAAACACAAACCCTGACTCTGTTGCAATATGTCTGAACAAACCTCACAAAGTGAAATTGTTCGACTATAAAAAAGGATACATAGAGAAAGAGATGAGCACCATCGACTCTCTCAAATATATGGTTCATTTCATGCATTGCGGTTTTGTCGCAATGGAACCTCAGACCGGTTATGTCAAGGCATGGGTGGGAGATATCGATTTCCAGACTTGGAAATATGATAAAGTGACATCCATGCGTCAACCTGGTTCTACATTCAAACTTTTCGTCTATACGGAAGCTATGAACCAAGGACTGACCCCTTGCGATAAACGCCGTGATGAGTATATCAGTATGGATGTTTATGACAAGATCAAGAAGAAAGTTGTGACTTGGACTCCATCCAACGCCAACGGTTCTTTCTCAGGAGATTCGATGCCTCTGAAGAGTGCTTTCGCAAAGAGTGTCAATTCCGTAGCCGTAAGACTGGGACAGGAAGTGGGCATCGCTAATATTATTAAGACGGCACACGAAATGGGTATAGAGAGTCCTCTTGATGATACTCCGTCATTGGCACTCGGTTCTTCGGACGTAAACCTTCTTGAACTGGTCAACTCATATTGTTGTGTTGCTAACAACGGTAAGGCACATGCACCTGTATTGGTCACACGTATTGTAGACAGAGACGGTAACGAAGTATACACGGCCCCGTCAGAAACTCATCAGGCTATACCTTACAAGAGCGCATTCCTAATGCAGCAGATGCTTCAAGGTGGTATGCGTGAACCAGGTGGTACATCACAACCTCTCTGGGGATATGTCGGTGATTACCGAGATACTGAATTTGGAGGTAAAACAGGAACATCCAATAATCACTCAGATGCATGGTTCGTTGGCGTCAGTCCTAATCTTGTAGCCGGGGCATGGGTAGGCGGAGAGTATCGCTGTATTCACTTCCGTACAGGTGCCCTCGGACAAGGTAGTCGTACCGCATTACCAATATGCGGATATTTCTTCCAAAGTTTATTGAAGGACCCTCATTTCAAACGTTATCACGGTAAATTCGAAAAACCGAAAGATGACGATATAACAAGTTCTATGTACAACTGCGCAAGTTATGCGCCTAAACCGAAGGCAGTAGTCAACGACAGTCTGAACGGCGAGGATGAGATGATAGAACTGGACGAAAATGGAAATCCTATAGTAAAGGATAATAATGTAGGTGAAGAAGGAGCTCCTGTTGAAGAAACAACAGCACCAGAGAACGCAGCTACGAAACCGGAAAAGCCGGCAACAAAATCGGCAAAGCCTTCCGCTCAGAAATCTGAAGCGGTAGAACCGGCTGCCAATGAGACAAAAAAGGCAAAGAAAAAGAAGAGCAAACCTACTTATCAGCAAATGAACTTAGATGACTTCTAATCCCGATGTCGATTTAGATAACAAAGAGCTGCAACAGGCTCTGCAATTAATACAGTTTACCCGTCGCTCGCTTTTCCTTACCGGAAAAGCAGGGACGGGTAAATCGACTTTTCTCAGATATATATGTTCGGTAACGAAAAAGAAATATGTCGTACTGGCTCCTACCGGTATCGCAGCAATCAATGCCGGCGGTTCCACCCTGCACAGTTTCTTCAAAATACCGTTTCACCCGTTACTGCCCAACGATTCCCAATATTCTGCACGTCATATCAAGGATACGCTGAAATATAATAGTGCCCAACGGAAAGTGCTCCGGGAGGTGGAACTTATCATTATTGATGAGATTAGTATGGTCAGAGCTGACATTATAGATTTCATTGATAAGGTATTGAGGATATACTCCCGCAATATGCGTGAACCTTTTGGTGGAAAACAACTGTTGCTCGTTGGTGACATATACCAGTTGGAACCTGTGGTTAAAGAGGATGACCGTAAACTGCTGAGACCTTTTTATCCGTCGTGCTTCTTTTTTGATGCCCATGTGTTTCGTGAAATGCAATTGGTAAGCATCGAACTGAAAAAGGTATACAGACAGACTAATCCTGTTTTTATCAAAATTCTCGACCGCATACGAACTAATACGACACAAGCAGACGATATCAATGAACTGAACGGACGTGTCGGTACGGAACTGAAAACCAAGGATAACAACCTTGCCATCACTCTTGCTACAAGACGTGATACGGTAGACTATATAAACGAGAAACAACTGGAAGAATTACCTGGTGACACATCCACATTTACAGGAGAAATAAAAGGTGAATTTCCTGAGAATTCCCTCCCTACTCCTATGGAACTCCAGATAAAAGTAGGTGCACAAATCATTTTCATAAAAAATGATATCGACAAACGGTGGGTCAACGGAACTTTAGGTGTCATTGAAGCCATTGACGAAGAAGAAGGTATCATCTATGTAATAACAGAAGACGGAAATGAATATGAGGTTCAACGTGAGTCGTGGCGCAACCTGAGATATACATTCAACGAAGTTGAAAAGAAAATCGAAGAAGAAGAACTCGGCGTTTATATCCAATATCCAATACGTCTTGCTTGGGCCATTACCGTTCACAAGAGTCAGGGACTGACGTTCAGACAAGTGAAAATAGATTTTACAGGAGGCGTTTTTGCCGGTGGACAGGCGTACGTGGCACTTAGTCGCTGTACATCGCTCGAAGGCATCAGTCTCAAAGAACCTATCCGACGTGATGAGATATTCGTCCGCAACGAGATTATCAATTTCGCGCGCCATTATAATGACAACCGTCTTATCAACAAGGCTATGAACGAAAGCAAGGCGGATAAAGAATACTATGATGCTGCAAAGGCCTTCGACGATGGTAATATGGATTCTTTTATAGACAACTTCTTTAAAGCGATACATAGCAGATATGATATAGAAAAGCCTGCATCCAAAAGACTTATCCGAATGAAACTGAATACCATCAATTCACTGAAAGAGGAAAAAAGGCAACTAATCGAAGAGAAAAAGAAGCAAGAACAATTCTTAAAAAAACTGGCTGCGGAATATACACTTCTTGGAAAAGAATGCGAAAAAGAACACATGGACGAGGCCGCCATGTCGAATTACAAGAAAGCTTTGGAACTATACCCAGAAGCTAAAGATGCACAAAGAAGGCTGGATAAATTATCCAAACCTAAAAAATAATTCTGTGTAATTGGAATTAGACAAATAAGGTATTATCATCAATAAATAAAAAAGTTCCCGAATCCAGATTCGGGAACTTTTTTATTCAATATCTCTTATATCTTAGAAGAACAGATATCTGTTATCTACGACATTAGCTTTCTGATATAACTCGTTCATAAAACGACTTGCAGCTTGCATTGACTGTTGAGAGAGCTGCTGCTCTTCTGTCTTGTCGTCAAACTTGCCAGGACGTTTTGTCTTATTAACAACCTGAACCATATAACCGGCTGCGTTACCTTTGATAACACGTGGGCAGAACTTGCCAGCTGCTGTTGCTGCTACGACACCGCTGATAGCCGGTTCGCTAGCACCAGTAGCCTGAACAAATGTAGGAGAAGAGAATGTCACCTGGTTTACAGCAGAAACAATTGCACCTTTAGCCTTTGCTGCTGCAATACTATTGACGCCTTTCATTTGAGCCTGTATCATCTCATATTTCTTTTCTTTTACGACTTCAGCCTTTACGGCATCCTTCACATCATCCAAAGAACGATATCCTGCAGAATGTATCTTGGTCATAATCAACACTAGCAAATGATCATTATTTCCACACTCATACAGAGGAGAAACATCACCTGCCTTAGCCTCGAATATCCATTTCATAGCATCACGTGTAGAATGGATACCAGCTACATAATGCTCTGAATTAAACAAGTCTTTATGCTCTTGTACTTTAAATCCGAATTTTGGTGCATTGGCTATAATTGCTTTTGCATCCTGACTTTCACTTACGAACTGACTAAACTTGTTATAAGCTTGAGAATATGTGCCCTTTGAGAATTCAATAGTCTTCTTGATTACAGCCGCATTATATTTGGTTTCCATACCTTTATGGTCAAGAACCTGAACGATAATGTTACCATTTGTAACAGCTACATTCTGCATTCCGCCGACTGCCATTCCTGTCAATGCCTCAAGATAAGTTTTATTGTCACCTTCGAGAGAACTGCTTCCTTCATACATTGCTGAAGTCAACCATTGTTCTTTAGCATCCTGACCATATTTCTTAGCGATCGTAGCGAAGTCTGCACCACCCTTGATAGCTGTGAGCACACTGTCGGCAGTTTTACGAGCTGCGTCTACACTTGCGCCGCCAATCTGTATCTGACGATACTGGATTGAGTCTGGCATCTGTGTCTTACCAATCAATTTGATAATGTTGATACTATTGTCCTGTGCATTAACAGCTGGTCCGTAAACCTGTCCTACTGCCATGGAATCCAGTCTGGCTGCGATATCCTGTGGGAAGCCCTTTGCTGATACAGGAATGCCAAGATAGTTGACCAAAGAACTGGCCTTGCGTACTGTCTGTGCAACATCCGCACCACTCTTCAACTGATTTGCAGCAGCGGTCATTTCCTTGTTCAATGCAGCAAGGTCTGTTTTGGATGCGACAACCTGATAATCTACATATTTAATATCACGACTTTCGATGAACTGCTTAAACTGTTCCTTCATCTCATCATACTTAGCCTTCAGGTCACTTTCAGAAACCTTAACCTTATTATCATTGATAGAAGAATAAGCCACAGAAGCCAACTGGATATTACTTTCCACTGAACGACCTTCGAATGCCATCTTTGCTGAAATCGGATTGGAAATCAAGCAATGGGCAAGAAGGCTCTGATACTTGCTTGCCAATGTCTGCTGACGAAGAGTCTTTTCAATGAAAGTCCAGTAATTATAAATTTTCTGGTACTGCTCGTAAGCCTGCGCATTCTTTGTCTTATCCATTGTCTTGTATTCAGCGAGGAATTTCTTTAGCATGTTTGCATCAAAGCGACCTGTCTGCTGATTTACGAACGGAGTCTGAGCAAGCATTTGATTGGTACCCTCATTGAGGATATTCTCAATTTCCTGATCAGTAACTGTAAGACCTAATTTCTTAGCCTCTTTTTCGATAATCTTATTCTGAACATAAGTGTTCCAGATTTGATCCTTCACTTGATTCAGTTCTTCATCTGTCAGATTATCACGTCCCTGTGTCATTTTGATCACATCGGTGTACTCGTCAATGAGTTTCTGAAAATCCTGGACTGAGATTTTCTCACCTAAAATTTCACCTACCTGCTGTTTACTCTCATTCTGTGTAGATTCACATGAACGAAATAGTTCCTCAGCAATGAATGCGAAGAGGCCGAATGCTATTATAGCAACCAGAAACACCCCTTTGCTTCTAATTTTTCCTAATGCTGCCATTACTTTAAATTATTTTTGTTTTTATTTATGTTCTCAAATTTAGCGTACAAATTTACAAAAAAGATAGCAAATAGCCGTCCTTTTTACGTAAAAAAACACTTTACGGGTTAACTTTTAGTCTCACAAGCTCTATTTTGGTCATTGTATTCTTAATAATCTTGAATTCGAACTTACCTATCGTCACAATTTCGTTGAGTTTTGGGAAACTCTGATAATAATGCAAAATCAGTCCACTTACCGTCATATAGTCTGCACTCTCGGGTAAATCAAGATCAAACATTTCATTTACTTTTTCTATTTCCAGACGTGCAGACAATATATATTCTCCATTATCCGTCTTATTGGCAATATAGTTTGAATTATCATGTTCATCCTCTATATCCCCGAATATCTCCTCTACGATATCCTCAAGGGATACGATGCCGCTTGTACCTCCAAATTCATCGACCACCACGCCCAGACTCTTTTTTTGTTGAAGAAATATATGCATCAATTTCTGAGCCGCCATGGTTTCCGGTACGAAAGGCATGGTACGTATGCTATCCTGCCATTTATCTGAATTCTTAAACATTTCCGAAGAATGGATGTAACCAATCACATGATCTATGTCTTCCTTATAAACTATGATTTTGGAATTACCACTTTCCACAAATTTGTTGAGTAGTTCGTTTTCACTGCAAGTGATGTCCACAGCCTGAATCTCCGTACGGGGTACCATACAGTCGCGAACCTTGGTATCCGAAAAATCCAAAGCGTTCTGGAATATTTTAACCTCATCATCTATTTCATTGTCGTCCTTTGCATTGTCTATACTGCTCTGCACTAAATAATCCAGATCAACCTTGGAGAACTCTTTGTCTTCACTTGCCGTTTTCATTTTTACGCCAAACATCCTCAACAACAGTCTCGACAAGAATGTTGAAAAACGTGATATCGGATACAACACTATATAGCAAACCAATGCCGGTACGGCAAAAAAAGTAAGTAATCTGTTAGGACTGCTCTTAAATAATGTTTTAGGGAGAAATTCCCCAGTAAACAAAACAATGACGGTCGATAGTATTGTATCTGCAGGAACCGTGAATCCGACTGGCTGTCCTTTGAAAATCGTTGAATCGAACAATGCCGCTATCAATATACCATAGACAACCAATGATATATTATTGCCTACGAGCATAGTGGACACAAAATTATTAGGATGCCTGTAAAATAAGGATATAGCCTTTTGTGAAACACCATTTTTCTCCTTATCCATTTCTGCAAGCAACCGGTTACTGGAAACAAAAGCTATTTCCATTCCAGAAAAGAATGCGGAAAACAGCATTGTTATTAATATCCCTATAATCTGTGTTGTCATCTGGACTTAGATAATCTTGGTTTAAATACATTCTGCTGGGCAGACTTATTTTGAGTATTCGTGGATGGTACTGGTGGAGCCTTTGGCTTAGCAACAACTGGTGTACGCTGTTGTTGCGGTTGCTGTTTTGCTGTGTCTCCCGGAGCTGATGGATTCTGTTCAGACTCACCGGCCAATGGATTTCTGTCCATCGAACCTTTTGAATTGGATACTGTATAGTGGGTCATGTGTTCATCACTTCTGAAATAAGTTCCCTGCAATTCTCTCTCAGGTGTAACGATACGTGAGAATCTATGAGAATATAATTCGTGTATGTTTTCATCCCAAAACAGCTCCTCACTCCTGAATACAAGTCCGTCAAGATTACGAACAGTAACCCGACCTCTTAACTCCCATAACTTTTTAACGTCATAGTAATAAGCTGTATCAGCCTGTATGTATGCCTGTATATGGAACTTTTCATCAAACTGTTCCAAAAACAGACCCTTTTCAAAAGACCATTTTGATGGATTCCTTGCTGTATTCACATCCCATCGTTCCGTTACAATACGGTATTTGATGATACCCGAATCGGAGATAAGAGTATTCACACCATAAGAAACCATGACAGATGCGGAATCACGCGCCCATACGGCAGGAGCGATATGCTCCTTTTCCTGTTGACAGGATACAACAGAGAGGAACAGGAATGAACCTGCTATGATAGTATGTAGAAATTTTATTCGACTTTCCATTTCATGAACCAACGCTCATTGAAAGTAATACCGATGTTTATTCGGAGCGTGTTTTCTGTTATCATATTACTTGCCGACGAATGAACCCATTGTCCGGAAATATTAAGTATAGAGCGATTATTATAGGCATTTGTAATTGGTATTCCAAAACCAAGACTCGCACTTATCTCCTTTGGTCCGTCCTGTCCGTTTACTTTAATATAAGGTGTAGCGTAAGATACACCTGCACGATAATGTATTCTGCTAAACAGACTGCGTCTGTTTGCATCTGGAACATATTCACCACCAAAAGTTACTTTATGGCGATCCTTGAACATATTGTTCGAAAGGGCATAAGTGGTTCCACTAAGTAATTCCTTGTATTCAGGAAATTCTGTGTCTCCCCACTTCTGCAATGTATAATCCACACCTACAATCAGTTTGTCATTATGATTCCATGTTAAACCAGCACCGAAGAACATTGGCAATTTCAACACATTGGAAAGCGAATAAGATGTTGTATCGGATACGGATGTTTGTGAATTCGTAGAAATAACCTGGCAATTGGGGTCTGCTTTCAAATCATGACCTATTCCATAGGTAAGTCCGATAGTCAACATATCTTTTTTTGTGATATGACTGCTGTATTGCGCACCTAAATCAATCTTATAACTATTTATAGATGTAGAATAATACTTTGAAAGGGTATTGACATAAGCATCACTATAACTATTGACTACAGATCTATTCATTTCGCCCCAAATAAAAGAGAAATTGGCACCAATTGACAGATTCTTGATAGGCATCCATCCTGCACCAAGATACGCCTGATGCACACCCCCTGAACCAGAATACGTATTCGTGTAATAATTGCTTTTATCTTTTGAAATATAAGTTGTATTATAATAATCGTATCCTATATTGGTAAACGGTACGATACCGAAACTGATACCTAATCCTTTTGCAGCTCTGAATCCGGCTATGGCATATTCAAAATTCGCATTTTTGGCATTCACCTTCGTATTTCCTTCTTCAAAGTTCGTATTCTGTCCGGATACGCCTGCATCAAAGATGAAAGTAAGTGAATCCATGTGGGAGTATGAAGCCGGGTTGAGAATGTTAACTTGATTGTTACTGAAATAACCAATACCAAGACCGTTCATACCTCGGTTAGCACCACCACCCTGTTCTGATAATATACCAAAACCATATTGGCTATAAGGAGAGTTTGTGCCGCTCTGTGCGACTACTGTAATTGTTACCACAGTGAGCAAAAGCGCACTGAAAATTCTTCTATAACGATTCATTATTGTATTCTAATATTCTGTTAAGTCCAATAGGAACTATGAATTTGTTTGCAAAGATGCGCATTTTTTCCGGATTGTGCAAATTAATATCGATTCCACCCGTTAAATAAATAAAAAGGCCGGGATATTTTACAGAAAATTTGCTTATATAACCTTCTATTTCATTAATTATACCATTCATGACACCACTTCTGATTGCAGTTTCAGTACTCGTCCCATAATCGGGTGTACAACCCTTTCTTTCAACCAAAGGCAATTTGGCTGTAAACTCTTTCAGGGCCTTAAGTCGCATGGTCGGTCCAGGAGAGATGTTGCCGCCTAGATATTCACCTTTATCATTGACAAAATCGTATGTGACACAGGTACCTATGTCTATAATCATTATATTTTTGTCTGGATGCAGATAATTAGCACCTACAACCGCAGCCAGTCTGTCTGAGCCAAGCGTTTCAGGGGTTTCATATTTATTAATAATAGGTACATTGGTCTTGCCTGATTTAAATTCTATAATTTCAAAGGTCTGTGAACTTAATATGTTCTTGAATTCCGGAGATATATTAATCACTGATGAATATATGCCACTATCAAAGCTGAACCTTTGGCAGAACTCATCCACTTTTTCAGGTTCATTATTCTCTATACGTTTCTCTTCTATCGGTGTATCTCCGTCGATAGCAACGAGTTTGGTACAGGTATTACCTATGTCTATTACTAAATTCAAAATTACTGTTTTCGAGTTATGGGGTGCAAAATTATCGAAAAAAATCGAGATAATAGCACGCTAAGTGCAAAATTAAAGTTATTTTTGCACCGTGAAACGAATTAAATATTTTTTCTTCAACTTTACAATAGGTTGTATCCTGTTGTTTTTCAGTAGTATAACCTCTGCAAACGCTCAAAGTGGGATTACAGATATGGACTCTGTGGAGATAAGTCTTCTTACTTGTTCCCCCCATCAGGAAGTGTATAGTCTTTACGGACATACAGCCATCAGATATTATGATCCGCATAATCATATCGACTACGCCTTCAATTATGGCATGTTCAATTTTCACCGGCCGTTTTTTGTACTGAGGTTCGCGTTCGGTCTCACTGATTATGAACTAGGTGTCATGCCTTTCGATGTCTTCAGAGAGGAATATTCCAGTTATGGCAGTCAGGTTACCCAACAGGTATTAAACCTTACTGCTGAGGAAAAGATGGCTTTACGTGATGCGCTCGGTGAAAACTATAAACAGGAAAACCGGGTGTACAGATATAACTACTTCTATGACAACTGTACGACACGTGCCCGCGATATCATCGTACGATGTATCAACGGTAAAGTGGAATACAACGAACACAGCGATTACACGGCATCATACCGTGAAATGATACACGGATGCAATCACGAACATCCATGGGCCAGTTTCGGCAATGACCTGGCACTCGGCATGGCAGCCGATTTCAAAACAGATTATGCGCAACAACAATTTTTGCCGTTCAATCTCCAATCTGATTTCGAAAAGGCTACAATACGTAATGCGGACGGCAGTACACGCAGACTGATCAGTCGCACGGATATCATTGTAAAACCAGGTGTTCAGGTAGTTGAAAGCGAATTTCCTCTATCACCTACCGAATGTGGTTTTATCGTATTATTCATTACATTACTGATTACTATATATGAATATCTGAAGAAGAAAGCAGCATGGTGGTACGATACGATATTAATGACGCTCTCCGGTCTAGCCGGGTTGTTAGTCCTTACGTTGTTCTTTTCCGAGCATCCCACCACAAGCACCAATCTGCTTATACTCATACTGAATCCCGTTCCCCTGTTTTTCATTCCACGTATGATAAAGCGTTCACGCTGTCACAAGAAAGATTCATTCTTCCTGTGGAGTATGATACCCATCGTTCTCATGCTCATAGCTGCAGCCACGGGAATACAGGATTTTCCAAAAGCGATGGATATTTTGGCACTATGTTTGCTATTAAGATGTATATCCCGCATGTTAAACCGGGGATTTAAATAATTATAATGAAGTATACATATATAACCGCCTCCTTACTTGCCCTGCTGCCTGTATCATCAGTCAGCACACAGGCAGCTATGCAAGCACCGTCTATTGTGATCGACAACACAATAGACCGACTGTTTGAAAGCGGTAATGTATACGCCAACTTCTCACATCCATATTCACATACTGACAATACGTCTGCCATCGTGTCACAGTTTAAGAGTGACAAATGGTTAAGAAAAACGAATTTCAGATATATCGAATGCGAAGAATGGATACCTCAAAATATAGAAGAGATACTCGACCATTACCTGTCGGTATCAGCCAACGTACAGTTTCCGATTATAGTATACGGTACTGATACGAAATCGGAGAAAACGAATTTTTATGTAACGATTGTCTGTATAGCCCAAGGCGTCTCAAAGGCCATACAGATCAGGGGTCCCAATGCCTGAAAGTCAGAATCCCATTTCTGATTATTTATAGACTATTGTGCTGTAAATCAGATTTTTTTCGTAAATTTGCAGCCAATTATATCAATCGTTAATAACAAAAATAAAATATACAATGAATTTTAATAAGATTTTACAGTCTCTGTTCGGAGATAAGTCCTCTCGTGATATGCGACTTATCCAACCGATTGTAGAGAAGATTAAAGCTGCATACCCGGCTATAGAAGCACTTGATAACGACGGGTTGCGTGCAAAGACCAAAGAAATACAAAAACAGATTCAAGAATCTGCCAAGGAACAGAAAGATAAGATTGCAGAACTGAAAGCAAAGGTTGAAGATACTCCTATCGATGAACGCGAAGACATCTTCAATGAAATAGATAAGTTGGAAAAAGAAGCTCTCGAAATATACGAGAACGCTTTGAACAATGCTCTCCCTGAGGTGTTCTCTATTATGAAGGATACCGCGCGTCGTTTTGCAGAAAACGAGACGATAGAGGTTACAGCCACTGATTTTGACCGTGAACTGGCAGCCACAAAGGATTTTGTCCATATAGACGGTGACAAAGCTATCTATCAGAACCACTGGGTAGCCGGTGGTAATGAGATTACTTGGGATATGATCCACTATGATGTGCAACTCTTCGGTGGTGTCGTTCTGCACCAGGGTAAAATTTCCGAGATGGCGACAGGTGAAGGTAAAACGCTTGTAGCTACTTTGCCTGTATTCCTGAATGCGCTGACCGGTAACGGTGTTCATGTCGTAACTGTCAACGATTACCTTGCTAAACGTGACTCTGAATGGATGGGACCTCTCTATGAGTTCCACGGACTGTCTGTCGACTGTATCGACAAGCATCAGCCTAACTCCGAAGCTCGCCGCAAGGCATATCAGGCAGATATCACATTCGGTACCAATAATGAGTTCGGTTTCGATTATCTGCGTGACAATATGGCTATATCGCCTGCCGATTTGGTACAACGCGCACACAACTATGCCATTGTCGATGAGGTTGACTCCGTATTGATTGATGATGCCCGTACTCCGTTGATTATTTCAGGTCCTATTCCTAAAGGAGACGACCAGATGTTTGAAGAGTATCAGCCGCTGATTGAACAGTTGGTAGAAGTACAACGCAAGCTGGCTACCCAGTTTTTGGCCGATGCCAAGTCAAAGATAGCCGAAGGTCAGAGCACGAAAGACCAGAAGATGATAGACGAAGGTTTCCTGAGTCTGTTCCGTAGCCATAAGGCTCTGCCTAAGAACAAACCGCTTATCAAATACCTCTCTGAAGAAGGTATCAAGGCTGGTATGCTGAAGACGGAAGAGAGTTATATGGAGAACAACAACCGTCGTATGCCTCAAGCCGTAGAACCACTGTATTTCGTTGTTGACGAAAAACTTAATTCCGTTGACCTTACCGATAAGGGAACAGACTGGTTGGCTAAACAGGTTAACGACAAGACATTGTTTGTACTTCCTGATATAGCATCAGAACTTTCCGCATTGGAGAAAGAGCAGATAGATGACCAGCAGCGCCTTGACAAGAAAGACGAACTGCTCAACCACTATGCTGTGCAGAGTGAACGTGTACATACGATACAACAGTTGCTGAAGGCATATTCCATGTTCAACAAGGATGATGAATATGTTGTAATGAACGGTGAGGTGAAGATTGTGGACGAACAGACCGGCCGTATTATGGAAGGCCGCCGCTGGAGCGACGGACTACATCAGGCTATTGAGGCAAAAGAGCACGTAAAGGTTGAGGCCGCCACACAGACATTCGCTACGATTACGCTACAGAATTATTTCCGTATGTATCACAAGTTGTCGGGTATGACAGGTACTGCTTCTACCGAGGCAGGCGAGTTGTGGGACATCTATAAACTGGATGTTGTGGAGATACCTACCAACCGTCCTATACAGCGTAACGACATGGAGGACCGCGTATACAAGACGGCCCGTGAGAAATATAGTGCAGTCATTGAAGAGATTGTGAAGATGAGAGAATCCGGACGTCCTACCCTGGTTGGTACCACATCCGTCGAAATCTCAGAACTTATATCCAAGATGCTCGGTATGCGCAAGATACCACATCAGGTACTGAATGCAAAACTTCATCAGAAAGAGGCAGACATTGTGGCTAACGCAGGTCAGAGCACAGACGGACTCGGAGCTGTTACGATTGCCACCAACATGGCCGGTCGTGGTACCGATATCAAGTTGTCTCCTGAAGTAAAAGCTGCTGGCGGACTTGCCATTATCGGTACAGAACGCCACGAGAGTCGTCGTGTAGACCGCCAGTTGCGTGGTCGTGCCGGACGTCAGGGTGACCCGGGATCGTCTGTATTCTATGTCAGTCTGGAAGATAAACTGATGCGTCTGTTCGCCAGTGAACGTATTGCGAGCGTGATGGACCGCCTCGGTTTCAAGGACGGCGAGATGATTGAGAGTCCTATGATCTCGAAGAGTATCGAGAGAGCTCAGAAGAAGGTGGAAGAGAACAACTTTGGTATCCGTAAACGTCTGCTCGAATATGATGACGTAATGAACAAGCAACGTACCGTGATATACGAGAAACGCCGCCATGCATTGATGGGTGAACGTATCGGTATGGATATCACCAATATTATCTGGGACCGTGTAGTTAATATCATTGAGACAAACGACTTCGACGGATGCAAGGAAGAATTCTTAAAAGTTCTCGCTATGGAAGTTCCATTCACAGAACAGGAATTCAGCAACGAGAGTCATAACGACCTCGCCGAAAAAGCATTCCAGATGGCAATGGCTTCATTCAAACGTAAGACAGACCGTATACAGACGGTCGCCTTCCCTATTATCAAGGAAGTGTTCGAAAAGCAGGGCAATATGTACGAACGTATCATGGTTCCTGTAACAGACGGAAAACGTGTTTACAATATACCTTGCGACCTCAAGGAGGCTTATGACTCTGAATGTAAGAGTGTCGTAAAACAATTCGAAAAGGTTATTCTCTTGCATATCATCGATGATTGCTGGAAAGAGAACCTGCGCGAACTTGATGAACTGAAACACAGTGTTCAGAATGCATCATACGAACAGAAAGACCCGCTGCTCATATTCAAGTTGGAGAGCGTAAAACTGTTCGACTCGATGGTTAACAATATGAACAACCGTATCGTCGGTATTCTGATGCGCGGCGCTATCCCTGAGATGCAGCAACAGGAAGTGCAGCAGGCTGCTCCTGAAGAGCATACACAGCGTTATCAGGAAAGCAAAGACGACCTCACCGATCCTAATCAGGCAGCTGCTGCCCATCAGGACACACGTGAAGGTGCACAACAGCATCAGATGCCTATACATGCAGAGAAGATGCCTGGACGTAACGATCCTTGTCCTTGCGGCAGTGGCAAGAAATTCAAAAACTGCCACGGAAAAGGATTAGTATAAATCGTATACTATCATGACAAATAAGGGCGGATAGCAATGTCCGCCCTTATATTTTTAAAACAACATTTATTATCACACCTTAGTTGCAACCATCATGAATATCCATATCACCAATCTTAAGAAATCATTCGGCGAAACCACTGCCTGCAACATCCCTGCATTTCATATTCAGAGCGGTGAAATATTAGGTATGGTGGGCAATAACGGTGCAGGCAAGACGACTCTGTTCAGACTGATGCTCGACCTGATTAAGGCTGACGAAGGTATGGTCAGTTTCGGAGATGTCAACCCCGCTGAATCTGAGGAATGGAAAAAAGATACCGGCGCATATATAGACGAGTCATTCCTGATAGACTTTCTTACCCCCGACGAGTATTTCTCTTTTATCGGACGTGTCAGCAATATAGACAAGGCTACTCTGGATGAAAGACTGTCCCACTTCGAACGTTTCATGAACGGTGAACTTATACAAAACAACAAACTCATCCGTGACCTGTCTGCCGGTAACAAGCAGAAAGTAGGTATTGTGGCTGCATTGCTTAACAGACCTCAACTGGTTATACTCGATGAACCGTTCAATTATCTCGACCCTTCAGGTCAGTCGATGCTCAAAAAACTTCTGCAGGAGTATAATACGACTACAGGTGCCACCGTCATCGTCAGCAGTCACAATCTTTCACATACCATAGATATATCGAGCAGAATAGTCCTGTTGGAACACGGATGTATCATCAAAGATCTGCCAAACGACAACGGCAGTGCATCCGAAATACTGACCGAGTACTTCGATTCCATGTCATAACATCATTATTATTAGGTATTTTTCAGAATACCCTATCCCAAAAAGAAACATTGTATTGATTTATTTTGTACTTTTGCATCAGGAATAAAAGATGCAAAACAATAACAGTATGAAATTATCTGAATTAAAGACAGGAGAAAGAGGTGTCATCGTAAAGGTTTTAGGACACGGTGGTTTCCGTAAACGAATCGTAGAGATGGGATTTATCAAAGGTAAGGCGGTAGAGGTACTTCTCAACGCCCCACTCCACGACCCTGTGAAATACAAGATAATGGGATACGAGGTTTCACTCCGTCACGATGAAGCTGATATGATAGAGATTATCTCTATCGAAGAGGCGAAACGACTGGAACTGGGCCAGAACAACGAACAACCGTTGAAGTCGGAAATCGTAAGCAGCGACGACAGTGACGAGATGCCGCTTACCGAACAACAACTGCACGACGCGGCTATGAAGAAACGTCGTGTCATCAATGTGGCTCTTGTCGGCAACCCCAACTGCGGCAAGACCTCCCTGTTTAATTTTGCATCGGGCTCACACGAACGTGTAGGCAACTATTCCGGGGTTACGGTAGATGCCAAAGAAGGCCATGCCGAATTCGAAGGTTACGAATTCAATCTGGTAGACCTTCCCGGCACATATTCATTATCCGCATACAGTCCGGAGGAAATGTATGTGCGTAAGCAGATTATCGACAAGACTCCTGATATCATCATCAACGTGCTGGATGCCAGTAACATCGAGCGCAACCTGTATCTCACCACCCAACTGGTGGATATGCACCTCCGTATGGTCTGTGCCATGAATATGTTTGATGAATTCGAGCAACGCGGAGACAAGTTGGATTACTACAAACTCGGTCAACTGTTCGGTGTACCGTTCATCCCTACCGTGTTCAAGACCGGCAGAGGTGTAGACCTGCTTTTCCATACTATTATCAACATGTACGAGGGTGTAGACTTTATTGACAAGAAAGGTAACATCAACCCCGAGGTAGCCGCCGATATACAAAATTGGCACAAAAATTACGAAAAGAAACACGGTGGCGACCACCTGGAAGATTTCGCCCATGGTTCACGTCCCAACAAGAGTGTGTTCCGACATATCCACCTCAACCACGGCCGTTTCATAGAAGAAGGTATCAATACCGTAAAGAAAGAACTCCACGATGACGAACAGATACGCCACAAGTACTCTACCCGTTATCTGGCCATCAAACTGCTGGAGATGGATTCGAGTGCTGAAAGACTGGTGCGTACACTGCCAAACGGAGAAAATATCATCAAGGTGCGCGATGCCGCAGCCGCAAAAATCAAGACAGAGACAAAAGAAGACAGCGAGACAGCTATCATGGATGCAAAATACGGTTTTATCCACGGTGCACTCAAAGAAGCAGGATTCACGGAAGGTAAAGAACAGGACACCTATCAGATGACACACCTTCTCGACAGTATCATCACCAACAAGTATGTAGGTTTTCCGATATTCTTCCTTCTGCTGTATATCATGTTTCAGGTTACGTTCAGTCTCGGACAATACCCGATGGACTGGATTGAAGCCGGTGTGGGAGCGCTGGGCAGTTTTATAAGTAATAATATGGCGGAAGGACCGTTGAAGGCCATGCTTGTCGACGGCATCATCGGCGGTGTTGGTTCGGTTATCGTGTTCCTGCCCCAGATTCTCATCCTCTATTTCTTCATCTCCTTTATGGAAGACTCAGGATATATGGCGCGCGCAGCCTTTATCATGGATAAACTGATGCACAAGATGGGACTTCACGGCAAGTCGTTCATCCCTCTGATTATGGGATTCGGCTGTAATGTGCCGGCTGTGATGGCAACCCGTACTATCGAGAGCAAACGCAGTCGTATCATCACCATGCTGATACTGCCGATGATGAGTTGTTCGGCCCGTCTTCCGATATACATCATGGTAACAGGCACGTTTTTCGCACTGAAGTACCGCAGTCTGATTATGATATCACTATATGTGATAGGAATTGTGATGGCAATATTGATGAGTCGTCTGTTCAGTCATTGGATTGTAAGAGGCGAAGACACACCGTTTGTGATGGAACTTCCCCCCTACCGTTTCCCTACCGGCAAAGCCATCGGCCGCCACACATGGGAGAAAGGCAAGCAATATCTTAAAAAGATGGGTGGTATCATCCTTGTGGCAAGTATTATCGTATGGGCATTAGGATATTTCCCTCACAATGAGAAACTGACCGCCCAGGAACAACAGGAACAGAGTTGTATAGGCCGTATCGGCAAAGTGATAGAGCCCGTGTTCAGACCACAAGGTTTCGACTGGAAACTGGATGTAGGACTTGTAGCCGGTGTCGGTGCCAAAGAGATTGTTGCCTCAACGATGGGCGTGCTCTATGCCGACGACAGCAGTTATGCGGAAGGCAATGATGACACAGCCAAATATGCACATCTTTACAAACAGATGCAGGCAGACGGCATCACCCCGCTGATAGCCTTCTGTTATCTCCTTTTCGTACTGTTATATTTCCCCTGCATAGCTACAATAGCCGCCATCAAGAATGAGTCGGGCAGTTGGCGTTGGGCACTGTTTACGGCTGCCTACACCACCGTATTAGCCTGGGTAGTATCAGCAGCCGTATATCAGGTAGGCAGTATGTTTTTATGATAATTAATTTAGGACACACTTAAACGGTAAAAGTGAAACGGACGCCCTCTGGTATGATTTCCTCCTGAAGAGTCTGCGACGACCCTTGAAGAATAGCGAGTGCCAGTTCATCAGTTTCAGGATCATTGAGTATTGATAAAGAGCGCGACTGCTGCAAGACAGTCACCGTTACATCCTCAGTGGTTTCCGAATATTCAATATCGATTACCACCCCGCTCGTCCGGTCTGTTATCAACAGCATTTCTTCTACAATATGTAGCAGCTTCGCTATTCTATTAGTCTTGATGGAATACTTGACACAGAAATTATCTATAGCTCCTGTCATTGCATAAAAGTCGTCGTCTTCAGAACTGAACACAAAGTGCAGACTTCTGATGCGCTGGATAAACGTCCGCGTTTCGTTATGCTGCGGATGGCCGAACACTTGTTCAGGCAAACCGTCTTCTAATATTTTGCCACCATACATGAAAAACACTCGGTTACTCACATTACGGGCGAAATTCATTTCATGGGTAACAATCAGCATCGTAATACCAGTCTTCGCCAGTTGACGAATCACGGCAAGCACCTCACTCACCATCGTCGGGTCGAGAGCCGAAGTAGGTTCATCGAACAAAATAATTTCCGGACTCATACTCAGACATCTGGCTATCGCCACGCGCTGTTTCTGTCCACCGCTAAGTTCAGACGGCATACTGTCAGCCTTTGCAGCAAGTCCCACATTACGGAGCAGTTGTATTCCCTTTTCGCGGGCCTCTTCTTCGCTCATACCAAGAAGTTTAACCGGACCGATTGTCAGGTTCTCCAATATGGAAAGATGATCAAATAAGTTAAAACTCTGAAACACCATACCCATTTTCTGTCTAATTTTGTTGATCGGTGTTCTCTTATCCATGATATTCACGCCATCAATAAGAATCATCCCGTCGGTAGGTTGTTCCAGCATATTGATACAACGCAGGAATGTACTTTTTCCTGTACCCGAAGGACCGATGATACTGATCACATCGCCCTTATGTATGTCGACAGAAATATCTTCCAGTACCGGATTACCACCGTCGAAACATTTAGTGAGATTCTTTATCTCTATGATATTCTCGCTCATTTCTTTGTAGTATTTATAAGTCCGAGGACCTTACTGAGAAGCCAGGCCAGAACAAAATATATGATTGTAATGATAATCAACGAAAAGAATGCCTCGAACGTACGACTGCGGATAATGTCAGAAGCTTTCGTCAGATCGAGTATGGCTATGTATCCCACGATTGAGGTGTCTTTCAGTAAACTAACACATCGTCCCCTGTAAGTAGGCATCAGTCTCTGCACCATCTGCGGTAGAATGATATAAAGGAATGTCTGACTTTCAGTAAATCCTATGGCCACGCCAGCTTCTTTTTGTCCACGGTCGATGCCCTGTATCGTACTCGTAAACGTCTCACTCATATAAGCACCGAAATTCATAGAAAAAGTCACGATGGCGACAATCGTCGGTGATATGCCGACCGATGCGAACACCACATAGAAAATAAGCATCAGCAACACCAATATCGGGATTCCTTCGAGCAAGGATATGTAAGCATGAGCCGTGCTGCGTATCCATCGCTTTTTACAAAGTGACATCCAACTCACTCCTGCGGCAATCAGAGTACCGATAATAATGGCGAATATGGTTATGAGAAGCGTCTGCCACAGACCATCCATAAGTATTTTCCATCTGTCTTCCGTAATAAGATTTTTCTTGAAACTCGTAACGATACCGCCTATGAATGACTTTTCAGAACCATTCGTTTTAGCCTTGTATCCGGCAACATCCGCACAACGGGTTACCAAAATGGAATAACTGATAAAATAAGGGTCTGAGAAATCGACCTGTTTTGCACGTTCTTTGGTAATCGTGATTGCATTTGCCCCCATATCAGCCTTTCCGCTCGACACCGCAGCAAGCAATCCTCCGAAATTGACCGTCAGAAATTCTATCGGGCGCTTTTCGTAAGCGGCGAATCTCTGCATAATCTCTATATCGTAACCACAGAGTTCATCTTTCTTCATAAACGAAGTTGCCGTCGCAGTACCTGTCGTTACGGCAATGATGGGTTCTCCTTTTCTGGGTATCCCCTTCAAATCTGGCATTGACACCGTATTTGAAGAAGAAAGCCATCTGTCAATAATCCGTTTTAAGGAGCCATCTTTTCTGAGAATAGCAAGAAACTGATTAAAATGAGTTCGCAGTTCTGTTTCTTTCTTATTGAATATCATGCCCAACTTATCGGCATGCCATTTGTCTTCAAAAACAGTAAGTTCCGGATAATCGCCAGCCATCTGCGAATACGAAAAACCATCTGTCGCTACAGCGTCTATTTTGCCTGATGTCAAAGCCATCAGTGCATCCACGTCGTTATCGTACGCTTTCATTTCGGCCTTAGGCATATCCTTGCCTATACGGTCTACATTGAGCGACCCAATCAGCGTACCCACCACAATTCCTTCTTCATTGAGGTCTTTTACGTCTTTGAAGTTTCTCCCTCCGTTACCAGTACAGGATGTTAATACGATGACTGCTAAAAAAAATACAAGTGTTTTTCTCATATTCAGAAATGTGTCATTTTAGTTTTTCATATTCATCTCATATTGTATCGACAGACCTTTATCCGCAAGCAAAACCAAGCGACTGACGAGTTCTCTTTGCAAACATACAAAATATGTTTGAAAAAGCCATATTGTTTATGAGAAAAAAGTTATTAATTAATTTGTATTTAAGCATTTTTATACCTAATTTTGTAGTCAATACATGAGAGATATGTTAATGTATCGGATTACGAAGAAGAGCATACTGGTCGTATCACTGATATGCTTCACGCTGAATGTCGGGGCGCAAGCGCCTGCCGACACCTCAGGTTCTGCTTCTCAACAATCCGGAACGCCGGAGTCTACACGCCATCCGAAAAAGCATATCCAGATACTTAAGACCTTAGTCGACAAGGTACTTGACTTGCGCGACAGCAACAGTATCAGAAGGACAGACACCTTTTATATACAGCGTCTGCCCAATCGCCTTCGAATCAAAATTAACACCAATTTTTCAGGAGAGAAGTTTGATATTGTTTCAACGGAAGATAATGTACGTTCAGAGGTGAACCTCACCTCAAGGCGCAGTACGTCCATCAGTCTGAACCTCTCATACCGCGGGCTGGGCGTAGCATTCTCCTTCCGTCCCTTCAAGGGTAGCGGTCAGAAGAACCTCGAATTCAATGTCAACGCTTACGGCAACAGATTAGGAGCTGACTTCCTGTATATGAAGCAGAACACATACTCAGGTTCCCTTTACAACAGTGATCTTGACGAATCTTTCGGAATAAGCGACGGGATGCTTCTCCATGAGACGATTTCGGCAAACTTCTACTATGTATTCAATTCACGCAGATTTTCCTACCCTGCCGCCTTTTCACAATCGTGGATACAGAAGAAGAGCAGCGGCAGTATTATAGCCGGACTCTCCTATCAGTGGAGCCGATTCGGCACAGAAGATAAAGGAATTGAGGCAGACATCGACAATGGTACCATCAAGCATCAATATCTAGGTATCGGTGCCGGATACGGATACAATCTCATTCTTTTTAAAAATTGGCTTTTTCATCTATCGCTATTGCCCGAATGTCTCGTTTATGCGCACGGTACAGCTTCCAATAATACAAAAAATCAGAGAATGTCTTATCGATTCCCTGATTTTTATCTGGTATCACGGTTTGCCGTCGTCCATCATTTCCGACACTTCTTCACCGGACTTTCTGCTGTATTGTACACTACTGACATCGGTAACAAATACATCATCAATATCAAGAACACCAAGTGGAGAGCTAAATTCTTTATCGGTTTTAAGATATAGGCGGACCGACCGTATGGAGAGCGTTACCTCTCCATTCAGTCTTTATCTTCCGAAATCCACACGGTCATCATAATTGTTTCGATTTTCATACCGAGAATAATTGTTATCATCATAATCATTATCATCATTGTATGAACGATCGTCATCATTATCATATCGGTATACATTGTTTCGGTCACTGTATCTAGAATAACCGTTGTCGTATCTCGAATATCTGTCGCGGTTGATGCATCTTTCTCTTGCCATCGCATATCGGTCATATCCTCTGCCGGCTATCACTCTTCCTCTGCAAGAAGTAACCACTACCGTAGCCACTGAACCTATACTATATCCCGGACGTACTACTCTATCCGGATATCCACGACGTATAGGATAGCCGGCACTTACACCGCCGTTCAGATATACGCCATCCCTGTTTACTACAAGTGTTGCACCGCCATTGTATCCGCCAACACTTAATACCAGTCCCTGAGCATTCATTCCTATAGCAGAAGAAACCATTATAGCTAATGTCAAAAATATCTTTTTCATAATCGTAAGTTTTAAATTGTTATACGTTTTGTTTTTATTTTCTGATGCAAAGATATAACAGATGCAAGAGCTTACGAAAGGAAATACTCTAAAGTGAGGGCGGAATTTCCCTATTTCGCTTAGGGAAAAGGGAAATCGCCACCATCAGGGTTAAGGACTATCTGCCTAACAACTGCCGTGCCGCCAGCACCAAGAACATATAATGCGAAGAACCTCCGCCAAGCACATATTCGGTTTGCTGCCACAGATATGGAAACTTCAGCAGTTCGGGGAAGTCAGGACGTATCAGAGTCGTTCCCGAGACCACACCGCCCGGGATATAACTCCAGTCGGCACGGTTGAGTCCGTAAGCAGTCGTGGTAGATACTGCGCCGATGCCCGAAGCAAAAGAAGCCGTATTGCTTCCGGGGTGACAACCGAGGACGAAATTGAGCGCATTATACAGATATTTGGCATTAAACAGATCCGGATACGACTTGACAAGGAAGTAATACATGAATCCGAACGACTGGATGTCCCATCCAGCTCCCCAGATATTCGGACGATAAGGCACACCATAAGGAGTCGCTCCGCCCATTTGTTCCAATCTGTCGCGGGACGCGACCAATGCTGCCCTGATAGCCGCCGAGAATTTCTTATCACCCATTGTTTCCGCAGCCCTGCAGATAAACCAACTTGTCTGTTCTATGCGCTGGGTGATGAATGGCGTCTCGTTCAACAGATACTTTTTATATTTAGCATCCTTCGTGGTTAACCACAATTCCGTCGCCGCTTGTATTTTAGATATATGGGCGAATCTGTCATCTCGTGTCGTCTCGAAGAGAGTCCGGGCAATGTCCAGACACTGAACGCTCAACGTATCGTTAAAACCTTTCATTACACGCGACACAGCCGACAGTTCTGCTGCCGTAGTCAATTCGCGCGACGGATTGTCCTCTGTGAACACCCATCTGTCATCCTCCGTGCCGGTAATATGGTCGGTCATGGCAGCAGCGTCGCCAAGCAGCACATACTGTCGCAGATGATGACAGATGATTCCCCGGTAGAGTCTGCCTAACGCCCGATAACCCGCCACGACGCTCAATGCACCGTTTTCTATCTGTTGCAGAATATCAGGCTTGTCGTCAGACTGATGTATCTCGGCGACATGCTTGTGCTGGTCGATGGCAGTAGCATCATAAGTAGGATGAAAACACTCCTGTGTTAAAGCCAATATATATGATTCTCCTGCTTGCGATTCTACTCTGAGGTCAAAATCGCCTGCGTCGTGCCATCCTCCTACATTGATGCCCGGCACATGGGTGCCCGACTGATACCGGGTTATCATCTTGGCGTCCTGGGCATACCCGTCGAAATGGTCGCCCGGTTTCGCCATCAGCGCATCGTCACCATGACAGTAGTCATGCCATACACGATATTTCTCGTTAACCCGAATATGGCACATCTGCACCGGCAGGAAATATTCGAGAACTGGTTGCCATACGCCACGGTCGTACACATCACTGGCAATACGGAATGTGGAAGATTGCGACCTTCCATATTCTATCTGATACAAGCCCTCCTCCTTGATTTGAGAAAAATCGCACTGCAGGTAATTGTAGCGGAGAAACGGTCCCCACTCCTTTTCAGTCATGTCGCACACCGTTTTCCTCCCGTCTTTATCAATACGGTAAAGGATAGCCCGAGGTCTGCTCACGTCCCTTTTGTCAAGTTCAATAATGGCCGTCTTCGACTGGTTAGGATGATATCCCACCTGTGATGTCTGTATCACCGGTTTGTACATCCAGTCAGCCGACACAGCGGGGG
Source organism: uncultured Prevotella sp. (assembly GCF_937863835.1). Lineage (GTDB taxonomy): Bacteria > Bacteroidota > Bacteroidia > Bacteroidales > Bacteroidaceae > Prevotella. The sequence continues at coordinate 1,395 of NZ_CALMHT010000048.1, read as the reverse complement.
TCAATGTCCATTCTATAGCATGGTCGGTAACACCTGTAGGAATTTCACTCCGAAGCACAAACCATCCGTTATTATGATTGATTCTGCCATCATAAAGCATCAGTTTCTGGGCGGATGATATTGTAAATCTGCGCAGTGTGTCTGTAGGGAAAGCCGTGAAAGAGTATCCTTCGGCATAAGGCGTCCCGATAATATCGTCAGCGACGATAGGACTGTAACCGACATCATCTGTAAGTCGCTGCATATCAGCTTTGCGGGCATCACCATCGGGCAGAGGGCTATTATCATGCGCATAAGCCATGTTGCTCTGCACCGACTGTACAGGACCGTTCGGTTGACTGGGGAATATTCCATTTTTGGCATCCATCAGCCAAGGTTCGCCGATACACTCGCCGGGGAAGAGTTCAAGATTGAATCCCACCTTACCTTTATATTTTTCAGGGATAGGACGATCCAGGTTTACCGTAATCTTCACCCCCTCTTTTGTTCCCTTCACCGCCACTGTATATGACAGTTGCAGATCGGGATAAATCATCGGATTGAAACCGGCGAGATGTCTGGATGAGTCGGGAAAGCACAGACTGGTAACAATCTGGTTAGCACTGACGTCGACATTCCGTTTCAGTTGTTTAGGTACTGGCTGCCATTGTCCAGGAGTGGCCTCGAGACGGATATCACCATTTGTGGCAAGCCGTTTACCGTTCATAATGAGACTTACACCACTTTGATGTCCTTCGGGATAGAAATCATCGAAAGCCATCACGTCCACCCCCTGATTCTGGAAATAGCCGTTGGTTTGCAACTTAAAATCTTGCGAAAATGCGCCTGTCGAATACATAACACTGCTCAACAACAGGCAGAAAAAAGAATAATGTTTCATAGTCGTGATAAGAATTTTTGCAAATATATAGAAAAATCTGATAGTAATATGATTTACGCCATAAAAATATGAAAAAATAATACGGAATCATAATATGCATAGATATACATAAATGGAGGCGAATTTCCCCGTCGTCCGAAAAAAATTGCGCACTGCGGAAATTTTTTATTCTTCAAGGAAAATCTATTTCCTTTGAAGGAAATCTTTCTCAGGCGGTAAACGGTCGAAAATGGCTGTAAAATGACTAAAAAAGGATGATAATTTCTTTTTTAGTGAATGAATATACAATATCGTGATGCATAATAATGAGAGGAGAATCGGTATTCGCGTTGTAAATCATCATCACACACGGAGTCATACGTTTGCCGTCTGCAGCAGTTTTCAAGCAATCCTTAATAACTGAAATTTCGTTTAACCCTTTATCTTTCAGTATATTAATGATATACAGGCTGTTATTTTTCCTTTTCGGCGCTAAAAGTTCTACAAACAGTAAAAACAGGTAAAAACAACGTCAC
>NZ_CALMHT010000047.1 GCF_937863835.1 uncultured Prevotella sp. | reverse complement strand
TTGAAGAATAAAAAATTTCCCTTGTGCGCAATTTTTCTCGCACGACGTGGAAATGGCAGATACCAACTTAACCTGCTGTCATCAGGGTGCTTTTTTTGAAAATCACCGCTTTTGAGACGCAATGCCACCGCTTTTAAGTAACATTTAGGCCTAAAATTGATTCAATACTAGTGGGGTTGCACTTCATCCCCACCGTTTTCGCAACAGTTTTAGGCCTAAAAGTTGTCCGAATCCATCGATTTAAGTCTCTGAACAAGCTGATTTGCACGACCGGACATACGATTTGTGTGTCGTTTGTGCGTGGTCTTGTTACGTTTATAACCGTAGTTGCCGATTATTAACATATTGGTTATCAACGGTTTAATCTTTTCTGTGACGTTGTGAAGTTTTTATTTTCATTTTTAAACCGTTGGCAAAAAAATTCAGTATTTGAATTGTTAAACGCCCCCGATTAGAAATCTACAACTCACATTTCATGTAGGGGCATACGGTAGTCATAGATTCCTCCATATTGCAATGCAAAGGTAAATAAATTATTTATGAATAAAGAATTTGATGCTTAAAATCTAGCTCGCTGCGGCTTATTTATCCATGTTATCCGCAAAATATGCGGTTTATTAGAACAACTGAAGATACTAACAACTAACATTTTGGCAGTCTTCTATGCTTTTGCGTTACCAGCGTAGATGCCTATCGCTGCGAGCAGAGTCATCATTATTCTTGATAAATTCATCGTGAATGTTTATATTTGTTATTATTTTAATGTAAAAGTCCATTCACCTGCTGTTTCATCTAAGCGAAAGCCCTCATATTCAAAGCCTTTCAACTGTTCTATATCTGTTATCCGATTTTTAAGAATGTAACACGCCATTGCTCCCCGGCACATCTTCGTATAGATAACGATTGTCTTCAGCCTTCCGTTCTTTTCCACCTTGAATTCAGGCGAAATGATTTTCACCTCTTTCTTAACACGTTTCCAGTCGAACAGATTACGCATCTCGTCGCTAGCCAGATTCATAAGAAAACCATCATCGGCTTTAATTTTACGGATAAACCATTCTGTAAGTATCGGTTTCCAGAAGTCGAACATCGTTTCCCCATTGTAATGAGGCAATGTTACGTTACCTTCTAATCGATATTGGTTTACCATATCAAGAGGACGAAGTAATCCATAGAGGAATGAACTAATCAGCAGATGCTCATTTGCGTATATAAGAGTATCGTCAGAAAACGTTTCGGGCGCAAGTCTCTGAAATACCATTCCGTCGTAACTGAATACAGCTGGTTGACGATATTCTTTTGTATGAAACATCCGAAATCTTTTCCAGTTCTCAATGGCAATTTCTCGATTCACATGAAGAATATCCATCAATTCCTCCACAGAATACGAAATCATCTGCATAGCATTTTCGTTCGCCTGCAACTGAAATGTCGGTTCTGTTGTGAACGGAATCTTACGAGGAGCACTACCCGTCATTATTTTAGCGCACGCTATCAGTATCTGCATGATTTAGTGTTCCAAGTAACTCATCAATACTGTTTACGGTTGTTGTCTTGCCGTTAATATGAATTGTTATAACTCTATTATTACTGTCAAATTCTGTTTCAATATAATCATCGGACTCTACATGATAATCTGCATTGATGCCATTGCGGTAAAGCGCCTTCCGTATCATCGTATACATTTGTCCGTGACCGATAAGTTTGATATTCTTGTCACATTCGTTTTCAACTCTGAACAAGCCGGTATCAGCATCAAAAGCGATGCCCTTTCTGGCAAAAAACTGTCCGATGCTTCCATCTATGGCAAGATCTTCAGGTGTACCGATCTTGATTCCGTTAACCTTATCCATCAGCCATGCCTTATCAGATATCTGCAGGGCCAGTTCTATGTCATGCGTCGACATAAAGATAGTCTTATCTGTTTCACGACTCAGTGTATGAAGCAACTGCATAATCTCCACTTTACTCGGATAATCCAGAAAAGCTGTCGGTTCGTCCAGATATATCACAGGGGTTGACTGTGCCAGCGCTTTTGCTATCATCACCTTCTGCCTTTCGCCATCACTCAGATTCTGAACCATTCTGTCTGCAAAAGATTCCATTTTCATCATTCTCAATGCTTCATCCACGATTTCCTTGTCTTCCTTACGCAGACTTCCCCAGAAATCGGTGTACGGACTTCTCCCGTATCCTACCAATTCATATACAGTGATGTTGTTTATATCACATTTGTCAGTAAGTACGACACCTATGATCCGAGCCAGTTGCTTGTCTGTATAATCATCTATATCTTTCCCCTTTATCAGCACTTCTCCGTCCAACTTAGGAATAAAGGCTGACAAGGTCTTCAATAAGGTCGATTTGCCCACGCCGTTTGCACCTAGCAAACAGGTTAACTCACCGCTGTACAGTTCTGCGGATATTCCCGAAGCCACTGTTTTTGCTTGATTCTTGCCATTGTAACCAATCGTAAGATTCTTAATTTCTATCGTTTTACTTTTCATCTTGATGATGTGCCTGATTGCTTTTATTGCAAAATTAATACTTATTTTTCGTAATAGCGAACTTTATATTTGAAAAACACAAAAATGTCAGAAATAGGTAACGCCATCATCACTATTTTTTGTATTTTTGCATCCATTATTCCAATATATGAAAGAAAGATTACACGCTATCATGTTTGCCGGTACAGGCAGTGATGTAGGGAAAAGTATTATCTCCACTGGTTTCTGCCGCATATTTGTACAAGACGGTTTTCATCCAGCTCCATTCAAGGCACAGAATATGGCGCTCAACTCGTATGCCACGCCCGATGGGTTTGAAATAGGCAGAGCTCAGGCTGTTCAGGCTGAAGCAGCCGGAATACCGTGCCATACTGATATGAATCCATTGTTACTGAAACCGTCGTCCGATCAAACATCTCAAGTGGTACTTAACGGGAAACCCATTGGAAACCAGAATGCTTCTGAGTATTTCAATTCAAAGGGACGTGACATATTACGAAAGAAAGTATGCGAGGCATTCGACAGACTCAATGACAAATATAATCCCATTGTAATGGAAGGTGCTGGAAGTATCGCTGAAATCAACTTACGTGATGTGGATCTTGTAAATATGTCGATGGCCGTTCATGCTGATGCAGATATCATATTGGTGGCTGATATCGATAAAGGAGGGGTATTCGCAAGTGTATATGGCACAGTGATGTTACTGTCCGAAAAGGAACGTAGCCGAATAAAGGGAATAATCATCAACAAGTTCCGCGGTGATATGTCATTATTTATATCTGGTTCCAAGATGATTACGGATTTATGCCATATTCCGGTTATCGGAATAGTGCCATTTTTTAAGGATATCCATATAGAAGAGGAAGACTCTGTCATACTGACATCAAAAAGCGATGCATCAATATCTGGTAAGATAAACATCGCGGTGGTACTGTTGAGGCATTTATCCAACTTTACCGACTTTGATGTACTGGAGAGGGACAAACGGGTTCATCTGTTTTATACGAACAACACAGAAGAACTGTCGAAAGCGGACATCATACTCATACCAGGCAGCAAAAGCACGATTGACGACCTTTGCGAACTGCGCCGGAACGGTTGTGCTCAGACCATACTTCGTGCCTACCATGACGGTAGTTCTGTCATAGGGATATGCGGTGGATATCAGATAATGGGACAATTTATCACAGACACTGATCATATAGAAGGCTATATAGAAAAGATGCCAGGACTTGGTTTATTACCAGTAGAAACCGACATCTGTAAGGAGAAAGTGACAAGACAAGTCTCATTCCGTTTCCTTGATAACCTTGAAGAATGTAATGGATACGAGATACACATGGGCAAAACTACAGCTGTCGGTAATAGTGTAATATCTCTGAATCACTTAAAAGACGGGCACGGTGACGGCTGTTTTGTGAACAACAAATGTATGGGTACATATATTCATGGTATATTGGACAATACGGCGGTAATCGACTATATCTTGCAACCATATATGGATAGATTGGAAGATAACAGTCATTTCAATTACGCAGAGTATAAAGAAGAACAATATGACAAATTAGCGGCACACATCCGAAGATACGTGGATGTGGAATATGTCTATAAAATACTAAAGGCCGATCAGTAACCATACAGCAATAACAATTGCTACCATGATTATTTCAGTATATCGGTTTATCTTGATGGCGACATACATATCCTTGGTTTCGAGTTGGCGGTTGTTGGTGCCGATGTACGGTTTCTCCACTTCTTCTCCGAAATAGATATGAGTGCCACCAAACTGGCAGTCAAGAATACCAGCTAAGGCTGATTCGGGATAACCGGAATTGGGACTGGCATGCCGCTTACCATATTTCATAACGAACGGGATAAGTCTGAGTTTGCCACTTGCCAATATCATGAGCAAAGCTGTCATACGGGCTGGTATATAGTTGGCCACATCATCAATTCGGGCCGCCACTTTTCCGAAATAAAGATATCTCCTGGTCCGATATCCTATCATCGAATCGAGTGTGTTTACCATTTTATAGGCTATCATTCCAGGTACGCCAAGAATCATAAGCCAGAACAACGGTGCTACAACACCATCACTCAGATTTTCTGCCAGTGTCTCAAGAGCTGCCTTACGTATCTCCTGTTCTGAAAGTCGGGATGTATCCCGACCTACGATACGACCTACTTGTCTGCGCCCGTCTTCTATCGACTTATCCAAAGCTTCAAAGACCATTCTAACTTCGCGGATAAGAGTAGTTCCTGCCAAACAATAGAAAATCAACAATGCCGACAGTATATTTGCCAAGATAGGATTGCATACTTTTATCACATAATCGGTGATGAAAAATGTAGCAAGTATGAATATAACGGCCATAGCACCACCCTTCAGTATGCGATGACGACCTTTGTTCAACAGATGTTCGCCAAAGGATATACACTTACCGAAATAAACAACAGGATGCGGCATCCGCGCTGGATCACCTATTATGTTGTCAATAACCCATCCTATCAATAGGGTCAATATCTTTGTAACCATTCCTTGAGAGCATTTATAAGTATTACATTCGACTGATGCGACTGGGCAGCTATGCGAAAGTAACGGCTATCCAATCCGGCAAAATTTGAGGCATCACGAATCAGTATTCCTTTTGTAATCAAGAATTCTTTTAAATCTGATGCTTTTGCATCCAATAATCGCACCAACATAAAGTTGGTCTTTGTAGGCAACACTTCTATTTTATCTGACAGTTTATCTATTTCCATCCTTAACCACTGGGCCTCATCCATATATGATTTCTTATCAAAATACGCTTTCTGCCTATCTATCAGATATCCCCCTGCAATAATGGCAAGACTATTCACCGACCACGGGGTTCTATATCGGTTTACCTTGTCTATGATTTCCTTGCAAGCAGTAATGTACCCAAGTCGCAGACCCGGTATGGCATATTCTTTTGTCATAGAATGGATAAGGATTACATTTGTCCACTGTACGGCATCTTTTGCAGTAAGTACTTCCTCGGATGTAAATTGTTCATAAGCCTGGTCGATAATGAAGATTGTACGGGGATGACCGTTTACCATATTTTTTATTATGTCGTTACGATAAACATCACCTGTAGGGTTATTCGGATTACAAATCCAGACGGTCTGCATATCATCGGTCACTTCTTCTATCGAACTGATACGAGAAATGTGATGTCCGTTCATCGTGCATGCATCTTCGTATTCGGAAAAGGTTGGGACTAATATAGAAGAACTATTGTTGCCGAATGCCTTAGCCAACATATAAATAGCATCTGTAGCTCCGTTTGTTACGCATACTTGAGATTGTGATATACCAAGACGACCGGACAATTTTGTTTCTAGCGCAAAAGGTTCCGGTTCCGGATAATTGTTTATAATATCTAGCGAACATGACAGATAATGCTTCAGGTCGGCATTGTCTATCATAGCATAAATATTAGAACTGAAATTATATTTTATCGGCTGCCTACATGTATATATGTCGTCACCGTGTCCTTTTATCATTGACTATATTTTATTATTTATATAAAAATCAGATTATCCTAACGCGACATCGAGTATCATCATCACACTGAATCCAACGGCAAAAAAGATAGTACCGATGTTCGAATGGCGACCTCCAGACATTTCGGGGATTAATTCTTCGACCACTACGTATATCATGGCCCCGGCAGCAAAACTGAGCATATACGGGAGTGCCGGCACTATAAAACCTGTTGCCAGTATTGTCAGGAGTGCACCTATAGGTTCTACCACTCCCGAGAGAACACCGTAGACAAACGACTTAGAACTTTTCAGTCCAGCCGACTTCAGTGGCATGGAAATAATGGCCCCTTCCGGAATATTCTGAATGGCGATGCCCAACGAAAGAGCAAATGCCCCCATTGCTGTTACGTAAGAACTGCCTTCCATGTAACCTGCGTAAATAGCTCCTACAGCCATGCCTTCAGGAATATTGTGAAGAGTAACGGCAAAAAGTAGCATCGTGGTCTTCTTCAGATGCGACTTTGGTCCTTCCGGTTCATCACTGTTCTGATGAAGGTGAGGCACTACGTGGTCGAGAAGTAACAGAAATAGTATTCCTATCCAAAAACCTGCGGCCGCAGGTACAAACGACCACTTACCCATATCTGCCGACTGGTTAATAGCCGGAATAAGCAGACTCCATACGGAGGCGGCTACCATCACTCCTGCTGCGAAACCCGTAAGCATCCGCTGTATACCGTCGCTTATTTCTTTTCTCAGACAGAAAACGAAAGCAGCGCCAAGACTGGTGCCTATAAACGGGATTAACAATCCTATGATTACTTGATTTGTCATATTCTTCTATAATTTTACGGATGATAGATCTACCAGATTATTCACAATTGCATAGATGGTGAGTCCGGCAGGACTATGTATCTGCAGTTTTCGCGCAATATTGCGCCGGTGTGTTATCACAGTATTGGTGGATATACAGAGATGGTCGGCTATTTCCTTGTTACTCATTCCTTGAACGAGACTGATGATTACATCCTTCTCGCGGTCGCTCAGGGCTTCTTCGTTGCTTGGCGCCTTACTTATCATATTCGAGATTTTGACCGAAACGTCATTCTGTTTCGTCTTCTGCTCCAGTCGTCGGATGGCTGGTATAAATATATGGTCTTCCACCTCTGAATGCTGTGTAAGCCAGTCCTCATTATTATATATGTCATAAAGAGTGGCAGTGAGTTGATTGTTATGCATCTCATCACTTGGCAGATATTTGATAATGATATTCTTCAGTTCCTTGAGTTTCTTATCCACCTGACCATGATGCTTGGAAAATGTATCTATGTCATAATTAACCGAAGGCTGATTATGAATAAGTCCTTCGACATAAGGGAATACGGTTTTCTCCTCATAACGCATGTGCAGACGTATCTCGCGTGCGTATTCATCATATAGTTTCAGAATAAGTCGTGCCAGATTATCATTCTCGTCAAGAGCGCTTTCTAGTTCTTTGCGTATAAATGGCAACTGGAAACCGAGATAATAATCATGACTGGCTTTAAGATAATGCAGAAGAGTGGTGACAGAAAGACGATCTTGGTCATCGAAATCGGTAAAACCATTGATGGTGAAGTTGACTACTGCAAGAAAGGTGTAGCAGTCGACCTGTTGTTCATCGCATACCTGACGTACTGTTTTATCTCCAAAACCAAGACTAAGACCAAAACTACCCAGACTTTGCAAAATATTATAATTGTCTCTTATCAGGGATATCATCTGATCGTCGGCTTCATACATTTTCTGATTCTTCATCACATGAATTATTTGTTATTAATCGGTTGCAAAAATACATAAATAAAATAACAACCACAATAATTATTTCTAGGTAATTTCTATCTCAAATATCTTTTCTTTATAAAAAAGGCCTCATAAATACCTAATAATAATGAACATATCTTTTACCTTCTTTTAAGTATTGTTTGGCTTTGCTAATCACCGTACCTTTGCATCCAAGGAAAATAGAGAAAAAGCAATGAGGTTTACCATTCTCGTATGAATATGATTATCACATATTAATTCTTTACATTCTATGATAATCGCAAACGAGATCGCAATCTGTAATATGCTGATTCTTGTCCTGGGCGGTAGTCCATTTGCATCTTCTGCTGCCCAGATTTTTAAATGAATCTATAAATAATAAGATAAATAGTAATGAATAATTTTAAAGTTGTATTAATGATGTTTTGGGCTGCAGGGATGGGAACAAATGTTCCTCTCTCTGCGCAAGCTCAGGTTTCGGCATCAGACAGTGTTATGAATCATGCCAATAAAAGCAGGCTGAGCGTAGGTGGTTATGGAGAAGTGGCTTACAGCCGGGAATTTTTCAGTGATAATGTGTATAGATTCGCAAAGGCTGCCGATTATAAAAAGGACCCCAGTCATGGCCGCTTCGATATTCCACATGCAGTAATATACCTCAGTTATGATTTCGGTAAAGGATGGACAATGGGCTCTGAAATAGAATTTGAGCATACTGGTACCGGTACATCTTATGAAAAGGATTACGATGAAGGAGGCGAATGGGAACAGGAAGTGGAAAAAGGCGGTGAAGTGGAACTGGAACAGTTTTGGTTGCAGAAGTCTTTCTCTAAAATTTTCAACATACGTGCCGGTCATATCGTGGTACCTGTCGGACTGACAAACGCACATCATGAACCTCTAAATTTCTTTACTGTATACAGACCTGAAGGAGAAAATACGATATTTCCCTGCACATGGCATCAGACAGGAATCAGTCTGTGGGGAAAAATAAAAAAATGGAAATACGAACTGCAGTTGCTCCCGGGGCTTGACGCTATGAACTTCACCCGGGAAGGATGGATTCACAATGGTGCTAATTCAGCTTTCGAATTTGCAGTAGCCAACAGATATGCGGTGGCCGCCAGAATAGACAACTATTCCATAACTGGACTACGCATGGGTATAAGTGCTTACTATGGACAGAGTTTTGATAACACATACAACCGTGATGCGAACAGTGATATTACAAAGAAGAAAGGAGCTGTAACAATCGGAACGTTTGACTTCACATATAATGCGCACAACTGGATCGTACGCGGAAACTTCGACTATGGTCATCTGGACGATGCCATATATGTATCAAGTCTGCCGGGAAGGGCAACTCGCATCAGTCCTTATTCACAAGATCTTGTAGGAAAGGCTGCCGTTGCATCCGATATTGAAGCAGGATGGGACTTGTTCTCACAAATCAAGAAAATGCGTGAAGACAAACAGAAGTTATATCTGTTCGGCCATTATGAATATTACGACTATTATATACCTGCCAATAATACGGTAACTGACTATCCTGAATCGAACATCAACCGCATCGCTGTGGGATTCAATTACTACCCTGTACCACAGATTGTCATCAAGGGCGAATACTCACGCAGGTTTCTGAAGAGTCAGTATAACGACGAACCTTCCGTATCTCTTGGTATAGCTTACGAAGGATTCTTCTTTTAAAAAACATATTTTAGAATAACATACTTATCATAAAAACAAAGAACAATGAAAAAGATTTTTAAGTATTCGGTAGTTCTCCTCATAGGAGTTGTATTAACATCTGGACTAGCATCCTGCAGTAACGACGACAGTGCTACCAGCAATGATATAAGTGAAGGAGACCTGTTGTTGCAGAAAGTACTTGCAAGCAATGTTGACAATACGATTAACTCCACTTACAAAGCACTAGCAGACAGTACGCAGATGCTATATGAACAATTGGCCACTATACGCAAAGCCTCAACAACTAACGGCGTAACACAGAATATGGTAAACGATGCCTGTACTCTATTTATCGGTGCACGTGCCAACTATGAAAGAAGTGAGGCTTTTCTTATGGGCGCAGCTGCCGACTTCAGCATAGATCCGCATATCGACTCATGGCCATTAGATCTTACAGCACTTTATAATTTGCTCGTCAAAAGTCCCGCTTTAGTTGAAGCGCTTGACGGAGATGACGGTGCCACCGTGGCTAATGCGAATCTAGGACAGAGTCTGTTGGGATTTCATGGTATCGAATTCATACTCTTCCGTGACGGGATTCCTCGTACTGCGTCCGAATTGAACGCAAATGGTACTGACAGCTACAATAAAAGCGGTCTTGATTTTTCATCTTGCAGCGGTGAATATGAGATGATTTACGCTTATGCTGTATGTGGTGACTTGCGCAACAGTGTGTTCCGTTTGGAAACATCATGGAATGAGAATGCGCCACAGGTCCATATTGATATCATGAACAGTATGGAATGGTCGTATACATTGACTAGCGGAAATTCTTACGGTTATAATATGAAGAATGCAGGTGTTGCCGGCAGCACATACAGCAGTGTTAAGAATGCCATATCTGCTGTTCTTGTAGGTGACGGTGGAGCTGTAGGTATCTCTGATGAAGTAGGTAACGTGAAGATTTACAATCCTACAATGGGTAAGGATGTCAGTTATATAGAGTCTCCATATAGTTGGAACTCTCTGACCGACTTCACTCACAATATTCAGAGTATAGAAAATGTATGGAAAGGCGGAATAGAAGGCAACCGCAATTCATCAGCTTCTCTGGAGGCTTATTTCAAGAAATATTCTCCGGATATCAATACGAAAGTAGAAACGGCTATCACAAATGCTATCACAAAGATACAGGCAATAGATTATCCGTTTGTCAACTATGTGAACAACAATACAGACAATTGGGCAAAAAGCAAAGCTGCCACTGCCGCCTGTAAAGATATCTCTGATGCTCTGACTGAAGCCAACAACTTCATACAGTCTACAAACAAGTAACAGATGGAAATAATACTACTTATATGATTAAAATAAAAAATGGCATGTATCTCCTGCTAGGGATAACTGCACTGAGCACTTTTAGTTGTTCTGACGGCAACACCTGCGACATCGTAAACCCTAACGCTGGCATAGATTCAGCTAATGATGTATTTACTGCCGCAGAATGGAATCCAGGAGGTGAGCTGGGTACCACAAGTAACGAACAGGGATGCTATTCCAACCCATCACCTTATGTAGAAAACAATGGTATGTATCAGTCGTTCAAGAAAGGCGAAACTTTTTTTGAAAATGATTTTACCCTTAATACAATGCCTCGTCGAGGACTGGGACCGGCATGGGTACGTACAGGATGTATGTATTGCCATCCTTCTTACGGACATGGCAAACGTATGACTCGTTATCGCGCCAATGATATGGGCAACGGTTATCTGTTGGTAATTTATCATCCTACGGCAGGAACGTCAGCAGATGGCAAGCCTTATGCTGCCAACAGTTATATATCAGAAGTCACCGGTATGCCGCAAACTAAAGCAATGGACCCGTTCTTGGCTCCAATTGACGAAAGTCAGATCAGCATAACATGGAAGAAAGCGACTGATGAACATGGTAACAAATTTCCTGACGGGGAAACGTATGACCTGATTTATCCAGATGTGACCATTCCACAGACGGCCTTTAATACAGATCCGAAACCGGATAACTATGAAGTGCGTCTGGAGTCTACAATTGGTATGTATGGTTCTGCTCTATTGGATGCGATTCCCGATGATTCACTTCGCACACAATATGCGAAAGAGTCACCTTATGTAACACTGAATCCTGGCATGTGGGATTCTTCATCTAACACATGGGCAAGCAGTGCATGGTATACACTGGCTGACGGTGATAAACGCATCAAAAAATTCACGTATGCTCTGACTCGCGGTTCTCTGCAAGACGGACCGGGAGCGAATGCAATGTGGAATATCACCAATGTTACACGAAGTGATAGACATTATCTATATACGACAAAGGCATGGGCAAAAGCCATGTCGGAAAACTCTGATGTAATCAAATATATTCAGGATAATGGCGCAGTCAGAACTTCTCTGCTTCATCCTTATTATGGAGATGGCAGCAAAGACAGTGTTAGTTATCTGGTCAACTTACTTCTAGGACTTAACAGCAAATCGGATGCAGCTACTTATGAAAAGTATTTCGTAAACAATGATACTAACGGTGATGAGATGAGCGACCAAAACTATTACGATTTCATGGTATGGCACAGAGGACTTGCTGTACCAAAAGCCCGCGGACTCAGTACGGAAACGGTGAAGCGTGGCAAGACACTCTTTTATCAGATAGGTTGCACAGCATGTCATCGACCTTCATGGACAACTGGTGATGATGAATACTGGAAAGACTACATAGTACGCAATCTGGGAGAGTTGCCAAGATATGCGCATCAGAAAATTTGGCCTTACACGGATATGGTGCAGCATCGACTGTATATGAAGAACGACATTCGCGGAGAATGGTGCCGTACGACTCCTCTTTGGGGACGTGGATTATCGGAACAGGAAACAGGTGCCCAGGATCGTCTGCACGACTGCCGCGCCCGTAATGTGACAGAGGCTATCATGTGGCATGGATACAGCAATAAGAGCGATGCGTACAGGGCTTCACAGAAATTTTACAACCTGTCTAAGTCGGACAGAGACGCTGTCGTGGCTTTTATCAATGCAATATAATGTTTGATATATAATATTTAAGACGAAAGTCCGTTTTCTTGATTACGGGCTTTCGCCTTATTATATGTATTTAGAATATGAAACTAATAAAAAAATCTATCATATTATTATACGCAACCATTATTGTCATCATGGCTGTCACCACATTCGTGGAACACGACAGAGGCACACAGTTTACCTCTACCGAGATATACGGTTCATGGTGGTTCTGTGCGATATGGGCGATGCTTACCTTGGCGGCTATTTCTTACATCATTAAAAAGCGTATCAGAGACTGGGGAACAATACTCCTTCATTCATCTCTGGTTATCATACTTGTCGGCGCGCTTACCACACATCTGTTTGCCGTCAAAGGGATTATCCATCTACGCAAGGGTGAGATGACTTGTCAGTATATGAATACAGATAATATGAGCGACATGAAAATACAAAATCTTCCGTTCGGTATCCGACTCAACAGATTTGATGTGGTATATTATCGTGGCACTTCTGCTGCAAGGGATTACGTATCGGATGTTTCTGTGAAGGACGGCAATCATATCGAGAATGGAACGATTTCCATGAATAAAGTATTCTCTTACCGCTCTGTTAGGTTTTATCAGAATTCTTATGACGACGATGCTCAAGGCACTTATCTCACTATCAACTCAGACCCTTATGGTATTGCCATTTCTTATGCAGGATACGTTTTGCTGTTTCTTTCATTGATATGGCTCCTCGTTAATCCGAAAGGTACATACAGACGGATGCTGCGTTCACCCTTGTTGAAAAAGGGTATGTTGTCAGTATTATTGATAATGTCATTCTCGATCAATGCAGGCAGTGCTCCTGCCCTACCGGATATTTCCGCCACTAAATTCGGAAAACTGGATATCATGTACAATAACAGGATATGTCCGTTACAAACTTTCGCCATCGATTTTACGAAGAAGATATATGGTAGTGGAAGCTATCATGATTGTTCTGCAGAACAAGTGCTGACAGGATTTATTTTCTGGAATAAGGATTGGAACAAAGAACCGGTGATAAAGATAAAAAACGGAGAAATGCGCGAACGACTGGGACTGACTGAATATGTCTCGCTCAACCAGTTGTTTGACCATGATATGGGCGGGTATATCCTTGGACCTCTCGTACAGGAATACTATCAGGGAAATCAGGACAAACTGCATAAGGCTGTGATGGAAACAGATGATAAGGTGCAACTTATCATGTCTCTAAGGCGTGGAGAACCGATGAAGATGTTCCCTTATCTGGATAAAGGAAATGTGACATGGTTCGGACCCAAAGACACGATGCCACAAAATATGGACAGGAAGCAGTCTTTGTTCATAAAGAGTATGTTTACACTACTTAATCAGAGTGTGCAGACGGGCAACTACGGACAGTTTAATTCTCTTCTCACCAAACTCAGAATATATCAGGAACGCAACGGAGGTGATTCTCTGCCATCCGTAACACGCATATTGGCAGAACTGACTTATAACAAGATACCATTTGCTTCTATCCTGTTTATGCTCAATCTGACAATGGGATTTCTGTCCCTGTTTTATTCGATATACAGACTGACTCGTCGACAGCAAAAGACATTCGGGTACGACAAAGTGATATCTTACACCTCGTTGGGTATCATGATATTGTCTTTTCTGACCCTTACTTATTGCGAAATACTGAGATGGATTATCAGCGACAACATACCGATGGCTAACGGATACGAAACGATGTTGATCATGGCTTGGTTCGTGATGTTGTTTTCTCTGATAGCTTACCACCGATTCCACATTCTGCTGACATTCGGTTTCCTGATGTCGGGCTTCTTCCTGTTGGTGTCGCACATCGGACAGATGGACCCGCAGATTACACCTATCATGCCTGTACTGGCATCACCGTTATTGAGCATCCACGTGTCTATCATCATGATGTCGTTCGCACTGTTGTCGCTTACATTTATTTGTGGACTGATGGCCCTCATCTTATTCAGCATCCATAAGATAGTACGAAAAGATGATGAAAGGATAGATTATCAACTGTCCTCACTTTGTCTGTTGTCGCGCCTCTTCCTGTATCCGGCCATCACGACATTGGGGATAGGTATATTCATCGGAGCCGTATGGGCTAATGTTTCGTGGGGACAATACTGGAGCTGGGATCCGAAAGAGGTTTGGGCGTTGATAACATTCATGTTTTATGCTGTAGTACTACACACATCTTCTTTGCCTGTATTCCGCAAACCTCTATATTATCACGTTTACGTAACCATAGCGTTCGTCATGATACTGATGACTTATTTCGGCGTTAATTATTTCTTAGGCGGTATGCATTCGTATGCATAATGCCTAAGATGGTATGTATCCTTCATACTTACAAGTCGACCGTATACCCCAGACTGAAATTAAGCAACCGCTCCGTCGCTGATGATGCATAATGACGGGCACCATATTCAGCTTTGAATACCAGATTGTGTACAGGACTGATATTGACACCAATAGTAAACTTGTTCTTCGTATCTATATCTTCTCCACAGACACAATCATATCTTACAAAAGGAATGAGTTGAACGGTACCATTAAGCAGTTTGTTCAGCGACAAGAAATCATATCCCACTTCCAGCCCGACAGACCTTGAATTACCTTCGCTGCAATAGATGGCAGAACCGTCTACGAAAAGTCCATTAGCGGCATAATCCATATCGCATGTGATATAATGCAATGAAGAACAATCGAAGAAATCGGGTGCGCACCTGTTAATCATGCCGTGACAGGATTTACCGAGATATCCGCTGATGCCGATACGTAACGGGGCGGCAATATGAAAATCCACACGGGCTGCCATACCAAGCATTTCTGCGTTATTCAACGGTGAACTGATGTAGGAGAGCGCTGAAACTGAATAATCCCATTTACCCACTCCGCCAAACAATGCGACACCAGTCTCATGCCATGTAATAGGAAGCAAGTCTGATTCACACTCAGGGTCATATATTGTAAATGCGGGACCACCATGATTAGTCAGTCCCACAGGCACATCTACAATACCTGCTTTGACTTGCAGCGCATCCGAAAAATGTTTGCTGACATATAGAGCATTGGTACTGAAATTGTCTTCAAAATTATTATGCCAAATCCCGTCTGCATAAGAACGTTCATACTCGAATGATGCCGTCACAGACCAATCTTTACCCATATTCAGGATGGCATCTACCTTAAAGTGTGGAAAATCCCATGTAGTCTGCCCATTATCGAGACAATTCGGACCATAATTGATTTCACTATTGATTGCTCCCGTAAATACTGGGGCTTGTGTAGAATCCTCTTGTCCCATAACAACGACACTGTAGCAGGAAGACGTTATTCCTATAAACATCAATTTAACTTTGCTCATAAATCATTTTATTCTTTACGGCTGCAAAGTTAATTACAAAATCCTATCGGATGCAATACCTAAAAATAGTGATTTAGACAGTGATTGTTCGGGATCAGAAGTTTGCTTTAGGGCATGAAATATACTATTCCTAGTTGAATTCCATGTAAGGCAACTAAGAAAAATATATAAGTTTGTGCTGAACGATATTGTGCATTATTTAAAATTTTATTATATTTGCCAACTAAATAATCCAAAAGGAAGAATGTAATCATCAAGCATCCCATATTCAGATTGTAGCTGCTGAAAAGAAGATAGCTTGATACATCCGGTATCTAAGAGTCAATGGAAATAAGAAAATCACAATACAGATGGGCGATATTCTTTGCCGTCCTCGCGGCGGCCTTGTATGCCGTCAGTATGCCGTTATCTAAAATATTGCTCCGCCATGTATCTCCAATGATGATGGCTGCATTCCTCTATATCGGTGCAGGAACAGGTATGCTGCTGTTCTCTCTGATAAGACCGCACATCAGACTGACTGACCGGGAGAACCGGTTGGACCGTAAGGATTTGCCCTACACCTTAGCGATGGTTTCACTTGACATCGCAGCACCCATATTGCTAATGTTCGGACTAAAGACTACCGCGGCGGCAAACGCTTCGCTACTCAACAATTTCGAGATTGTGGCAACAGCGGTCATCGCCTTGCTATTATTCCACGAACAGGTGAGCAGGCGGCTCTGGTTTGCCATTATACTAGTAACCGTGGCATGTATGTTGCTCACGATAAATGATGCATCCAGCCTTTCTTTTTCAACAGGTTCATTGCTCGTACTGGCAGCGTGCATCTGCTGGGGATTAGAGAACAATTGCACAAGATGTATTTCCAATAAAGACCCCATGGAAATAGTTACCATCAAAGGGTTCGGAAGTGGATTCGGTTCCCTCTGTATCGCACTATGTGTAGGCGAAACGTTTCCCCAATGGCAATATGTGCCATCTGTTATGATTTTGGGATTTGTTGCTTACGGAATGAGTATTTATTTCTATACGTATGCCCAGCGCACTATCGGTGCAGCCAAGACGAGTACATTTTATGCCGTTGCACCGTTTATCGGCATGCTGCTTTCATTTGCGATTCTCGGTGAGGAAATAACAGTATCCTTTATCATCGCGTTGGCTATCATGATTGCAGGTGCATATCTCGCCACTTTCGACAAGGCGTAATTATGATTCGTTTTTAACATGTCATCAGATTGTCACATCACGGAAATCTTATCGATGCGCAACTGGAGAAGACCTGCGGGCACATGTATTTCCACTACATCGCCTACATGTTTTTTAAGCAGTCCTTGTGCGATAGGTGTCTTCACAGAGATTTTGCCTGAAGAGAAATCCGACTCTGTAGGATTGACGATGGTATAGGCCATCTTCCGGTTATGGGTGAGATCGGTAAGTTCCACTGTAGAAAATAGTTGTACTGAATCATTGTTCAGTCTGCTGCGCTCGATGATACGCGCATTGGAAAGTTTCACTCTCAATCGGTCTATCCTACCCTCCAACTTTCCTTGTTCACGTTTGGCTGCGTGGTATTCGAAGTTTTCACTCAGATCGCCTTTGTCGCGCGCCTCTGATATTGCCTCGGCGATACGCGGACGTTCAACAGTAAGCAACTCGTGCAGTTCTGCCGTCAACTTATCATAGCATTCTTGTGATATGTATTCCATTGTCTTTCTATCGTTTATTTTTGGCTACAAAGGTAAGAAGAAATTCGTACTTGACGAAAATAAATATGCACGTCGTGCGAGAAAATTTTCCTTGAAGGGAAATTTTTTATTCTTCAAGGATAATTTTTTTCGGCAGTGCGCAATTTTTCTCGCACGACGGGATATGAAATGAGCCCGGTAAAATACCGAGCTCATAATATTGAAATAGGATGTTTAATCTGTATATCCTAATATTTTTCTCTTATTTAGCATAAGAAACAGAACGTGTCTCGCGGATAACAGTAATCTTCACCTGTCCCGGATACGTCATCTCTGTCTGTATCTTGTTGGCTATATCAGTAGATAATGCCTCTGTTTCTGCATCATCCATCTTATCTGCACCAACGATGACGCGGAGTTCACGACCAGCCTGAATGGCATAAGTCTTTGTAACACCCGGATAACTCATCGCAATAGCCTCAAGGTCGTTCAATCTCTTGATATAAGCCTCTACAATCTCACGACGGGCACCAGGACGGGCACCGGAAATAGCATCGCAAACCTGTACGATAGGTGCAAGCAGTGTGTTCATCTCCATCTCATCATGGTGGGCACCTACAGCATTTACGATATCAGGTTTCTCCTTATATTTCTCTGCTATCTTAGCACCATACAGTGCGTGCGGCAATTCACTCTCCTCATCTGGCACTTTACCAATATCATGAAGAAGACCTGCACGTTTGGCTTTCTTAGGATTCAATCCGAGTTCGGATGCCATCACAGCACAGAGATTGGCCGTCTCACGGGCGTGCTGCAAAAGGTTCTGTCCATAACTGCTACGATATTTCATCTTACCGATAATACGGATAAGTTCTGGATGCAGACCGTGTATACCGAGGTCAATAGCGGTACGTTTACCTGTTTCGATAACCTCGTTCTCAAGTTGTTTCTTCACTTTGGCTACCACTTCCTCAATACGTGCCGGGTGTATACGACCATCGGCAACCAACTGATGAAGAGCCAGACGGCAAACCTCACGGCGAATCGGGTCGAACGCTGAAATAACAATAGCCTCAGGTGTATCATCAACAACGATTTCAACACCTGTAGCTGCTTCGAGAGCACGGATATTACGACCTTCACGACCGATAATACGTCCCTTCACTTCATCATTCTCTATATGGAAGACACTGACTGAATTCTCAATCGCTGTTTCTGTAGCCACACGCTGTATTGTCTGGATAACGATTTTCTTGGCCTGGGCATTTGCATTCAGTTTAGCCTCATCCATGATCTCGTTGATATAACTGGCGGCATCTGTCTTAGCTTCGTCTTTCAGACTCTCTACCAAGCGCTGCTTTGCCTCATCGGCACTCAGTCCTGACAATTCCTCCAGTTTAGAGCGCTCCTGAGCCTGCATTTTCTCCAGTTCATCCTGTTTGATGGCAAGAAGTTTCTTCTCGTTATCAATGCGCTGCTGCAACTGGTCAACCTCCTGTTTGCGGCGGCCGATGTCTTCCTGACGCTGGTTAAGAGACATCTCGCGCTGTTTCAGACGGTTTTCACCTTGCTGAATATGCTGGTTGCGAACTTGAACTTCTTTCTCCAACTCAGATTTCTTATTAAGGAATTTCTCCTTAACCTCCAAAAGTTTTTTCTCCTTGATTACATCAGCCTCTTTCGTGGCTGTAGCAATCATTTCATTATATTTCCCTTTTATCACCTTCGTGAATATAAGGTAACCGAATAACACTCCCAAAGCAAGTGTTACAACGGACACAATTATAGTTACTATCATTTACTTATATATTTATATTATTAGTCTTCCGTTTACATCATACAATCACAGCAAAAGGAAACAACTAAGGATTCTAAGGATTCTACTATTTCATAGTATCTTCTATCTCGGCAGTTAATTTGCCAAGAGTCTTGACGAACGGAACAGTATCATTACGAAAATGTTCACGTTCATACATCAATGCTATATCAATAAGAGCCATGTAGTGAATCTCCTTGTCACTCTTACGGCCATTAAAAAACTGTGCGTAAGCATTAATCCTATCTGAAATCAGCTTAGCGGCAGCACGATACATAGCTTCATCCTCGCGATTTACATTCACGGGGATATCGGTATCATATATATGTAACCTAATATGAAGTTTTTCTTGTTCGTCTGCCATTTGCCCTTTTTTTTCAATCACCGTTAAGCAATGTAATACATTTATCTACAGTTCTGATAAGGTTGCTTATTTTCTTTTTGGCCCCATCCAGATCCCCGTCGGATACTTCTATCATTCTTGCCATCTTCAATGACTGGTAATCGTTCTGCGCCTGAGTCAGCTCCTTTTGCAATTGATCCACTTTCGCCTCAAGTCCTTCGACCCTCTGCTCAAGCTCCCTTTGTATCCCTTTCTGACTCCCGTAAGCCATCATAAGCTCTCTAACACGGGTTTCAAACAAGGCTAAAGTTTTCTCTTCTGCAGTCATGGTATATTATTTTAAATCACAAAATTAATATTAATTTCTTATAATAACAATAAAAACGTATATTATTTTGTTTTTTTAAGGTTTTAGCTACCTATTTCTTTTTTTCCTCCTCTTTCGGACGGGGTTCTTTTTTAGCTAGCATAATAACCTGAAAAGCGAAATCGGATATCCAGTTTTGTGAAAATCCGAGGCGTCTGTCATATTCTCTAATTGCTAAAACAGTCTTTACAACACCTGCGTCACTGTAATCATTTTTGTTAAAGATGTCATTAATCGTTTTCTCTGTCATCTGGCGAATCGCTTTCTTAAAGAAACTTGGCATACGCAGTTTCAGCTTCATCATATTACCAAGAAGCATCATCAGGTCTTGGGTGAAGCCCTGAAACTGGACAAGATATGTCTGCACATCCTGTATTTTATGACAATTACGATGGATACTTTGATCTATTTCCTTGAAAAAACCATCTTCGGTGTTGTAAATTTCTTTTAGCATTTTTTTACAACGGTTCTTCTCACCTATACCCAATTTGTTATTTACAGTCTGTACATGTAAAGTCGTTTTAAAGACACGTAAGTCGGGTAACATAGCCAAATTGGTAATACCCAGATCCGCTGCTATCGCAGCTTGAAAATATACTCGAATCAGAGTCATGTAATCTTCCATTCCTCCTGTCTTCTTTTCCTCGCCGCCCTTATTTGAGCCTAAAATTTTTGATATTAATCCCATTTTTATTTTTATATTTGTATAAAATCACTGCAAAGTTAAGAATTTTATCGCTAAAGTCATTATTTTCTATATAAAAATATTTAAGTATATAAAAAAATATGTATCTTTGCAGTGATTTACTATTTAATAATTCTGTATTATGGATATCATTGATATATATAGGCAACCATTAATAAAAAGAGATGCAGCAATATAATAAGATAAACAATCTGATTAAAAAATTTGTTGTGGTAAGTGACTTTGTTTTGCTTAACGCTCTTCTTTATGTCATTATCTTGTTACATAATGGTAACTACGCATTACCTGTTTGTTTCAACGGTAGAATAAGGCTGGTATTTATTATTGCCAATTTTTCCATGGCTTTTGCCGAAACCTTTTATAGTTCGATTATCCATCAGCGCCGCATTAGTTATTCAAGTATTGTCGCACGGGTATTCCGTTTATCATTGACCCAGGTGGTGATCATGTATGTTGCGTTAAAAATCAGTACATTCAATGCTCCTATTTTCAGATTCATGGTTACATGGGGAATATCTTTATTTGTCATATTGGAGATTTCGAGACTCATTGAGAGATGGATGATAAAGTATTTTCGTGTTTCGGGAAAAAATTCGCATAAAGTGATCCTAATCGGTGAAGACCCTTCCATATTGTTAATATACGATTCTCTTATTAATGATGCAGCTACAGGATATAGAGTAGCGGGATATTATGCAAACAATGAAATCCAAGACAAGGCTAAAGGTCTGAAGTATCTTGGTAATATTCAGGATCTGAACAATGATATGAAAAAACAGGAAAGGCTTGACAATACAGATGATGTATTCTGTAGTCTGAGCCATGACGAGAATGAAGTCATTACCGGCATTATGAGGTATTGCGACAGAAACGTTATACACTTCTTCTATGTACCGAGAATGGTAGGTAACTTCAATTTAAATCTAAAACTGGAGAGACTTGGAGATATTCCATTATTTACGAATCACGAAGAGCCCCTGATGATATTATCGAACAGATTTATAAAAAGATGTTTTGATCTTATATTTTCATCGATTGTTATTATATGTATTATACCGTTTATACCTATTATCGCTCTTGTTATCGAGATACAAAGCCCTGGCCCCATATTTTTCAGTCAGGAAAGAACGGGTATTAACGGAAGAAAATTCAAACTGTATAAGTTTAGAAGCATGCATGTTAATGACAAAGCGGATAAATTGCAAGCTACGAAAGACGATCCGAGGAAATTCTCTTTCGGTAATTTCATGAGAAAAACGAATATTGACGAACTACCACAATTTTTCAATGTCTTTGTTGGAGATATGAGTGTCGTCGGTCCACGTCCACACATGCTTTACCATACAGAGATATATTCCAATCTCATTGAAAAATACATGGTAAGGCATTTTGCCAAACCAGGTATAACGGGATGGGCACAAGTTACGGGATGGCGTGGCGAGACGAGTGAACTGTGGCAGATGGAGAAACGTGTCAAATGCGATATTTGGTATGTTGAAAATTGGAGCTTCCTTCTCGATCTCAGGATTATATTCCGTACTATTGTAATGATCATTCGAAATAACGATAAAAAAGCATATTAAAAATGAAAGGAATCGTATTAGCAGGTGGGTCTGGAACTCGCCTTTATCCAATAACAAAGGGGATAAGCAAACAACTTATACCCATCTTTGACAAGCCTATGATCTATTACCCCATATCGGTATTGATGCTTGCCGGTATCAGGGATATCCTGATTATCAGTACACCTTACGATTTACCTGGATTCAAAAGACTCTTAGGTGACGGTAGTGACTATGGGGTAAAATTTGAATACGAAGAGCAACCGAGTCCTGACGGACTGGCTCAGGCTTTTATAATAGGTGAAAAATTTATCGGAAATGACAGTGTATGTCTTGTACTGGGCGATAATATATTTTACGGAGGAGGTTTTTCAAGTCTGCTGAAAAATAGTGTGGATGCAGCCGAAAAAGAAAACAAGGCAACGGTCTTTGGCTATTATGTGAACGATCCGGAAAGATATGGAGTAGCTGAATTTGATAAGAACGGTGATTGCCTCAGCATTGAAGAAAAGCCATCTAAACCCAAAAGCAATTATGCAGTTGTGGGATTATACTTTTATCCTAATAGTGTAGTGGAAATAGCGAAGAACATTAAACCAAGCGAAAGAGGTGAACTTGAAATAACGACAGTAAACCAAGAATATTTGAAACAACGCGACTTAAAGGTGCAAACACTTCAAAGAGGTTTCGCATGGCTTGATACTGGCACACACGACAGTCTTTCTGAAGCCAGTACTTTTATCGAGGTTATCGAAAAGCGCCAAGGACTCAAAGTGGCATGCCTTGAAGAGATAGCATTCAAAAGGGGGTGGATAAATCAAGATGAGTTATTGAGAATAGCTGCACCTATGATGAAAAATGCTTATGGACAATATTTGAAAAAACTAACAGAAGAACAACAATAAATTTCTAAATAAAATGGAAGAAAAAGACCTCAAACAAAACATCGAAGAGATCAAAAACAACATCATGGAGGAAGAAGAACAGTCCTCTCTAAATTTCAGAACTATTTTTTCGATGGTAATTCTGAACTGGCAATGGTTTGCACTTTCAATTATCATTTGCGTATGTTGCGCGGCATTGTATCTTAGGTATACAGATCCTGTATACGAAGTACAGACCAAACTACTCGTTAAGGATGATCAAAGTAACAAACGCGGTTATGGAAATCAAATGCTTTCGAACATGCAGGATTTAGGCTTTATGTCTAATAGTGCAGGTATTGACAATGAAGTTGAGATTCTACAATCTCACGTATTGGCAGAGCAAGCTGTCAGAGATCTGAAACTATACATAGAATACAAATTGGAAGGCCGTGTCAAAGACCAGGATGTATACAAGACACAACCTGTCAACGTGGATATAGACCAACAGCATCTGAACACGTTGCCTGATATGTATAGCCCTATTTCTATGGAAATTTCCAAAGAAGGGACCAACTATGTCGTAAACGGCAGTTATTACACTCAGAACAGATTTAAACAAATCAGTCAGGGCACTTATTCTTTCGAAAAGAAATTTAATTCCCTCCCTGCCAGTATATACACAAGGGTCGGTTTAATCACGATATCTGAAAATCCGGGATTCTATATGACTGCCGGCAGAAAACTATTCGTTACGATTCATTCTCCAAGAATGGAAGCAATGAAATATGTAGGCGGACTCACTGTCGAACCTTCATCAAAAACAACTTCTATCGCATTGATCACTTTGCATAATAATGATGCAGACAGAGCAATCGATTATCTGAAACAACTGGCTATATGCTATAACAGACAGGCTAATGAGGATAAAAATGAAATAGCAGTGAAAACTGAAGAATTCATTAATAACCGCCTTAGCAAAATTAATACAGAACTGGGTAGTACCGAAGGCCAACTTGAAAGTTATAAGAAGAGTAATAAGGTAACGGAATTGAAACTTGACGCGTCAAGTTCACTGGCTGCATCACAGGAATATGGTAACAAACTGACAGATGCCAATACTCAACTTCAACTGATCAATTATCTGAGTGAATATGTCAATACACCTGAGAACAAATATCAGATTATCCCTTCTAATGTGGGTCTTACAGACCAATCATCAACATCTCTGATCAACTCGTACAATGAAACGGCATTGAAGAGAAACAGACTGTTGGCAACCTATGCGGAAAACAGTCCGAACGTGATACCTCTGACAGAACAAATGGACAGATTGCTGCATGGTATCAAGACAGCACTAAACCAGGCAAACAGAAGTGCTCAGATTATGAGGAACAGTATACAGAAACAATACAATATGTATGAAGGTCGTATTGGCAATACTCCTGAACAAGAAAGAATGCTTACTCAGATAGGTCGTCAACAGGAAGTAAAATCGGGACTGTATCTTATGTTACTACAGAAACGTGAAGAGAACTCCATATCACTTGCAGCTACTGCTGATAAAGGAAAACTCATCGATGAACCTCAGTTTATGGGTAAGGTTAGTCCAAAAAGTTCTATCATCCTGCTGATATCATTGGTTATCGGCATTGGTTTGCCTTTCTTCATTCTATACGTACTGCAATTGCTTAAATACAAGATTGAAGGTCATGAAGACGTTGTACGTCTTACCAGACTTCCAGTAATCGCAGATGTAGCAGTAGCCAACCCGGATGCTCTAAACAATGCGGGTATCGTGGTCCATGAAAATCAAAACAACCAGATGGAAGAGATTTTCCGTTCTATGCGTACCAACCTCCAATTTATGATGAAGAAAGAACAAAAAGTGATTATGTTTACTTCATCAACCAGTGGAGAGGGTAAAACTTTCAATGCGGCCAACTTAGCCATGAGTTTTGCCTTATTGGGTAAGAAAGTGATATTGGTAGGTCTTGATATCCGTAAACCACGACTTGGTGAATTGTTCGGACTACATAATCACTCCAAAGTAGGTATCACCAATTTCTTGTCAAATGATGGAAAAACAAAAGAAGAAATCATACATGAGATTTTACCTTCAGGAGTCAATGCCAACCTTGATTTGCTGATGGCAGGACCTGTTCCTCCAAACCCTGCAGAACTTCTTGCACGCGAATCTCTGGACACTGCAATCAACTTCCTTAAAGAAGTATACGACTTCGTCATCCTTGATACAGCTCCTGTAGGTTTGGTAACAGATACGCTCCAGATAGGTCGTTGTGCCGATGCTACCATTTACATCTGCCGCGCAGACTATACTCCAAAAGAAAGCTTTGGTATGATCAACAGTCTGGCTTCGCAAAACAAGATACCTAACCCATGTATCGTACTTAATGGTGTTGATATGTCTAAGAAGAAATATGGCTACTACTACGGTTATGGCAAGTATGGCAAATATGGACGCTATGGACGTTATACACACAATAGTTCTTACGGATATGGCGGATATGGATATGGTAACTATGGTAACTACGGAAACTACAGCAACAGTCACTATAGCAACGAAAATGATAATTCTGTAAAACATTAATAACTTATGACGATAGCTGTAGATTTCGACGGTACAATTGTTGAACATGAATATCCTGAAATCGGAAAGGAAATACCGTTTGCCACACAAACATTGAGAATGCTTATAGCGGACCATCATAAAATCATATTATGGAGTGTCCGCGAAGGAGATTTACTAGATGAGGCCATTAAATGGTGTGCGGAAAGAGGTGTTGAATTTTACGCTGTAAACCGTGACTATCCTGAGGAAACGATTAAAGGAAACAATCATTTCTCGAGGAAATTGAAGGTTGATGTTTTCATTGATGACCGTAACCTCGGTGGGCTGCCGGATTGGGGCACAATATACCGCATGATAAGTAACCATAAGAGCTGGAACGACATTATATATGAAGCGCAATCTCAAAGCATAAATAGTAATGCTCATCCCCATCATCATAAAAAGCGGTGGTGGCAAATATAAACAAAAATAAGGCTCTCCTATTCGGAGAGCCTTATTTTTGTTCCGTAATACTTACGGATATTATCTTCTATTCGATTTCTTATGTGAGAAATTAATAGTACGTACAGAATTATTTCCTTTATAATACTTTAATGCTTCAGGCATCTCTTTCTGTATAGCAGCAATTCGGGAAGCATCCGACGGGTGGTCGCTCATAAATTCAGGTGTACCGGACCCTGCTTGTGACATTCTCTGCCAAAAACTGACGGCGACATTGGGATCATATCCGGCCATTGCGGCAAAAATCAATCCCATATAGTCGGCTTCACTCTCGTTATTACGTGAATATGGAAGCATCACACCATACTGGGCACCAAGACCATATACTTGTTGGGCAATCTCTTGGGTGGCACTGCTTGAACCTCCTAAAATCAAACTTAAAGCTTGTGCTCCATACTGTGCCTTCATCTGCTGAGACATTCTTTCAGCTGAATGTTTCGCTACAGCATGGGCTATCTCATGACCTAACACTACTGCCAGAGAAGCTTCATTTTGTGTGTACGGTAGCAGACCTTCATAAACCACAATCTTTCCACCCGGCATGCAAAAAGCATTTGCCTGCTTATCCTGCACAAGATTAAATTCCCATTTGTAATTGCTGACTTCACTCGCCAAATTATGCTGACGAAGATATGTTTCTACAGCATTAGCCAATCGCTCACCTACTCTTCTTACCATTGCCGTATTTGCTGCATTCGTGGAAGGTTTGGCTGTTTTCATATAACTCTGATACTGTTCGTTGCTAAGACTCATTACTTGTTCGTCACTGACAAGCAGGTGTTGCTTACGACCTGTTATCGGTACTGTACTTGTCGTACCACAACTGCATAGGAACAGTGTTGTAACTAACAGAAATAGAATAACTTTGTTTTTTTTCATAATTTCAATTTTTAGACAATTATCGAGCAAAGATAATCATTATTTGACTACCAACAAAGGGAAAATACATTTTTTTACAACTGCTATTGGCGAATTAATACAGAGCCGGTGGTTTTTATGTTCTTGGTATCTATTTGTATCAAGTAGACTCCCGAATGAGAAGATGACATATCTATGTCGTACGCTTTTTCACCCGTAACAGGAACTCTTATATGATCGGTCATCAATCCGGACGAAGTAAATATCCTTACGACAAAAGGATCGACCGGCGCGGTATCAAATATCAACTTAACACCATTTTGCCGTGGTAATACCTCGACGCTTTGGGGACAGTAATCCGATATACCTCTGATACCATCCAGACCAAGAATATCCAACAGTCCTTTATAAACATCTATTTGTCCATATCCATAATAGTTATTAGGATATGACAGAGATTCATCCGGATGAGTGCACGTCCTACTGAATACCTGTTTTATCTCTTCGGGCGTCAAGTCTGGCTTTGCCTGAAGCCATAACGCTATAGCACCAGCCACGACAGGTGTAGACAAAGAGGTTCCTTGATCGGATCTCCAGGAATAGGTACGATTGTTATACTGAAAACGGGCTACATCCCAGTCTGAAGAATGATTGGCTATGTAATAACTGCTATTGGACGATACAACCTGATTACCAGGCGCCATAACATCCGGTTTCATAAGCCCTGCATACGTGGGACCGACTGACGAATATATCGCCCTTTTTCCACCACTACCCCAATAAGAAAGATCTATATATGTACCTTTATAGTTGGTAAAAGCAAAACGATGTGCAGTTGCTCCAACCGTTATAACCCTGTCTACCGCACCAGGCATCAGTATGTTGTGACTGTCTTCCGCAGCATTCCATCTTGTATCGTTTGAAAAATTACCAAAACTATCCGACGCATCACCAAAAACCTCAACATCGGTTGTGTCGCCTTCTGCGACAACAGCTACAGGGGCAGAACTGTTCAATGTAGTACTACTTTTAAAGTTAACTTGATACATGGTATCCGATACTGAATATGCGGATGGATATCTGTTTATTTTTACCGTATATATATTTCCGTTTTTCAAAGAGACAAGCGTATCCTTGTAAATAGAGTCTATCTTCGTAGAAGGGATCATCATCGTATCGGTTGAAATACTTTTATTGTATATCAGAAAGTTTAATGTATACAATCCGTCCGCTTTGATCATAAAATCATGGGAAGTACTTCCGTTATTCAAAAAAGAACCGGCAGAATAGACACCTTTCGGTTTATGAAAATATGTGGGACTACGGGATTCGTTACCTGCCGATGTTACAAAGATACGTCCCGGTCCCACAAGGCTATCCAATACTGTAGCAAACAGATAACTATCAGCAGACAAATCATCAGTAAAACCTTCACTGAATGATATGACACATGGCTGATTATGCCGTTTGGCATAATCAAAAATGTACTTGAAGCCCAGCGCATCAGTAGCATTCGTATATTTATATTTATCTTTCTCCGCTATGAATATCGTATCATCAGTCACAACGTTACTGACAAGACATATATCACTGTCAAAAGCAATACCTCTATACTTTGATGTATAGCCACTGCCCGCAGCCACACCTGATGTAAGCGTACCATGAAAATGGTTAAAGCCATCGCGGGAATGGGCATACTGTAGTATATCCGTTTCGTTCGTGTAATCCCTTCCTACATAAGAAGTACTTGCTATCGTATCTGTTGATAACTGATCCCAAAATGAACGGATACGGTAATCAGTCATGTCGGCACTGTAAAAGTTGGGCTGTGTGAGATCGAAAGCGATATCTTGTATTCCCACGACTACACCTTTACCCGTATAAGCCTGTGGTAGGTTTTTCCCCGCATACACTGGCAGTGTATTGACAATAATGGCGGTGGTATCCATTGTGGCTCTACACGGACGGCTGGCCTCAATCCGTTTCACATGATTCTCATTAGACAAATTCTGAAGTCTGCCTAATGGTATCTCTGCAATATAAATATCACCGAACTGTGCCAGCTTATTACATTCATTAGCTTCTAAAATCTGTGAAGCCTCATTACCTGTGATTTGAATAAAAGCGCATACCGTCTTCGGTTTTGCTGAAACCGCACTGCCTTTTGCCTGTGATGCGGTCGTCGAATACTCATTCGCCAAATTACTGATAAGAGAAGACATCTTACTCAAATTCATTTTTTGAGCTGAAATGACATTCGCACTAAATAGTAGTAGTGCGAATAATATATACCATATATTAAGAAACCGTCTCAAATCGGATGCAAATTAAACAAAAAAATACGAGATGGACAAATATGGCACAAAAAAACTGCTTGCATACTATGAAGTATGCAAGCAGATATTGTACTAATAAAAAAATCTAATCGAAAATCGGGATTATTTATTCAATCCACGATTGTTAAGAGTAACGTTAAGAAGCATTACATACTTGTGATACTGACTGTCTGTCAATACATAATGCATATACTTCAAATCTTTCGTGATAGCCTTGTCCATAACAGCCTTACGATCGTCGTTAGAAGCGTTTGCAGCATTCATCATATCAGCACAGAATGCCTTATGAATGTCTTCTACAGCTTCAAGCTGGTCGATGTTCAATCCAAGAGATTCGCCAAGTCTGTAATAGTTTACAGTCATGTCATAAGCCTCAACGTTGTTTACTTTCTCATCCTTCGCAAATGTTGCAGTCATGCTGAGCACTGCTACAACCAATAAAAACAATCTTTTCATAATCCTAAATACTTTAAAATGTTATACCTGTTATCTTTAAAACACTGCAAAGTTATGCATATTTTTCATTCCCTGCAATACAAAACGGCCGTTGTTTGCGATAACAGGCCTTTTTCTTGACGTAAATCAAAATTATACTATAATTATACGCTTATTTTCTTATACCATACTTCTATTCATCGAATAATAGTTGAAAAACACGAAAAATAATGAATTTAATTTTGTTCTTCGGTCAACTTACGTTAACTTTGCACTCTATTAATAATATATAATGTATAAAAAGATGGATAAACCACAAAACAAGTACATAGCAGTAGCTTATCAACTTTACAGTAACAACGATGGTAAACAGGAACTTGTAGAAGAAACTTCCGCAGACAAACCGTTTCAGTTTATCAGCGGGTTCGGAGTAACACTCGATGCTTTCGAGAAAGCGGTAGCCGACTTAGCCGTAGAAGCGTCATTCGATTTCACTCTATCCAAAGATGAAGCTTATGGAGATTACGTAGACGAGCGTGTGCTTGACCTTGATAAGAGCATTTTCACTGTCAACAATCATTTTGACAGCGAACGTATTTATAAAGATGCTATCGTACCTCTACAAAATGAGGACGGACAAAGGTTCTATGGACGTGTGCTGGATATTGCCGACGATAAAGTGAAAATGGACTTAAACCATCCTCTTGCCGGTAAAGAACTGAACTTCAAAGGTCATATCGTAGAAAATCGGGAAGCAACCAATGAAGAGATACAAGGTATGCTTAATATGATTAGCGGTGAAGGTGGCTGCGGATGCAGTTGCGACGACTGCAATGGCGGATGTGGTGAAGATCATGACCATAAAGAAGGTTGTGGATGCGGTCACTGCCATTAAATAATATCATTCATTCATCATGAGAAACGTTTTCGGCAACATATTCACACTCACGTCATTCGGAGAAAGTCATGGTGAGGCTGTCGGTGGAGTGATAGACGGTTTCCCTGCAGATATCGAGATTGATATGGATTTTATCCAGAGCGAACTCGACAGGCGTCGTCCTGGTCAAAGTCATATTACGACAGGACGTCAGGAAGCTGACAAGGTAGAACTGCTCAGTGGTGTTTTCGAAGGAAAATCCACAGGTTGCCCTATCGGATTCGTCGTCACGAATACCAATCAGCATTCTCAGGACTATGAGAATATGCGATATTTGTTCAGACCATCTCACGCTGATTACACATATTATCACAAATATGGTATACGCGACCATCGCGGTGGTGGACGTTCATCAGCCCGCATCACGATCAGCAGATGTGTAGCCGGAGCGTTTGCTAAACTGGCATTAAAACAATTGGGTGTCAGCATTCAGGCTTATACATCGCAAGTAGGCAATATTGCCCTGGATCGTGACTATAAGCGGTACGACCTGTCACTTACCGAAAGTAATATTGTGCGCTGCCCCGACCTTGACAAAGCGAAAGAGATGGAAAATCTCATAGCGAAAGTAAAAGGCGAAGGCGACACCATTGGCGGAACGATAACATGTGTTATCAAAGGATGCCCGGTAGGACTTGGAGAACCAGAATTCGGCAAGTTGCATGCTGCCCTTGGCCATGCCATGCTGTCTATCAATGCCGTAAAAGGTTTTGAGTATGGCGAAGGATTCGATGGCATAACAGCAAGGGGTTCAGAGCAGAATGACGTATTTACTAACGAAAACGGGGAGACAAAGACACTTACCAATCATAGTGGTGGTATACAGGGGGGAATAAGTAATGGAGAAGACATATACTTCCGAATTGCGTTTAAACCTGTAGCTACACTACTCATGGAACAGAATACAATAGACTTAAAAGGAAACGCTACGACAATCAAAGCCCGAGGACGCCACGATCCATGTGTGTTGCCCAGAGCTGTACCGATAGTTGAAGCAATGGCGGCAATGACATTGCTTGACTATTATTTGATTTCAAAAACTACAAAATTATTGTAAACCTCTAAATTATATTTATTAGAATTAATATTAGAAAAAAATAGAGGTACTTTGCGAAAGTATCAATTAAATATTGTATTTTTGCATGTGAAAATCAATGGTTTGTGAAAATCATGATTTGTCTTAGTTAAGTCTAGTTTAGTTTTTGTGTTGGTTGAGAGCGATTCCTTTAGAATCGCTCTCAAAATTTTTATAGTGGTTATAGTGGCTTTCGTTAAAAGAACCATTGAGGTGGCACGAAGCATTTGAATTTTCTGGTCGTCGCTCTTTTCTGCGTCATCACCGTATGACTTTTTTTGTTATTATACGTCACTACATCGCTATCGTCCTGTTTATGGGCATTCCGTTTCACAAATAATATCATATCAAGTCACGTAATCGTCACAACAAGACAAGTTGTTCTGACCAAAATTTAGGCCTAAAAATGATTTAAAACCACTGGAAACGAACATCAAATCCACCGTTTTCGGAGAAGATTTAGACCTAAATCTTGTGCAAAACCACCGTAGATAATATGATTCTCACCAATTTTGATACAAAAACAGGCCTGTTTTTGTGATGTTGCCTCTGCGTTTTGAGGGGTATCCAAACGGTTTCATATTTCATTATTACCTTTATTATCAACAGTTTACATTATATTTCGATGTTGTGACGTATATTTTATCAATTTCATCTGTAGAGAATGCCTATTCCAATGCGCCAATAATCTCCTGTACAGACTTGCAGCCATGGGCATCCAACCAACTATTGACACCGTCGCGTATCTTAATCGTTACGGTAGGATCAATAAAATTAGCTGTACCTACTTCTATCGCTGTGGCTCCTGCCATCAAAAATTCTATCGCATCATGAGCATTACTGATACCACCGAGTCCCACTACAGGTATTTTTACTGCCTTTGCCACCTGCCATACCATCCTGAGGGCTACCGGTTTTACAGCCGGTCCACTAAGTCCACCTGTTGTGATACTAAGCATCGGCTGTCTTTTCTCTATATCAACAGCCATTCCCATAATCGTATTGATAAGTGATACACTATCAGCACCTTCATCCTCACATGCTTTGGCTATCTCAGCGATATCTGTAACATTAGGAGATAATTTAACGATCATAGTCTTATGATAACGCTGGCGAACGGCCTTTACCACACTTGCCGCTCCGGTACATGTCACACCAAAAGCCATGCCACCTTGTTTGACATTGGGACAAGATATATTCAGTTCGATAGCAGGAATATCAGTCAGAGCATCTATCCTACTGGCACATTCAGCATAGTCATCAGGTGAAGACCCGCTCACATTCACGATCATATTTGTATCGATATTCCTTATTTCAGGATAAATATGTTCACAGAAATAGTCTACGCCTTTATTCTGCAATCCCACACAATTCAACATTCCAGATGCCGTTTCCACCATTCTGGGATAATCATTGCCTTCTCTGGAATGCAACGTTGTTCCTTTTACTATGATTCCTCCCAATTCTTCCAGAGAAATAAAATCCGCAAATTCCAACCCGTAGCCGAAAGTTCCCGATGCTGTCATGATCGGATTCTTAAGACATAGATTATTTATTTTTACATTTAGATCTGCCATGATAACTTCTTAATATTTAACACCGGTCCTTCTTTACAAACACATACGTTGCCTTCGGTTGTCTTCTCTACACAACATAGACACGCCCCGACACCGCAAGCCATCTTATTCTCAAGGGATACTTCACATTCTATATTGTTCTTAACCGCATATTTTGCTACCGAAACCATCATAGGTTTAGGTCCACAACTTGCTATGAAATCAAAAGTTTCATTCTGCAATACCGAATGGTTGGTCACAAATCCTTTCTCACCGAGTGTTCCATCTTCGGTAGTCACAAATACACGACCCGTTTTTTCAAACTCGTCCATTTCCAAAAGATCTTTTCCGGAACGTGCTCCAAGTAAAAATGTGGGACTGCAACCGATGTTCTTTAATTCATGACCATAATATAATAAAGGTGCGACACCTACACCGCCTCCGACAAGAAGTATTTTACGATCAGAGCAGTCGGGCATGGTAAACCCATTACCGAGTGGAAGAACACAGTTGACCGTATCTCCGCATTCAAGACCGGCAAGATGACGTGTACCATCACCTATTGCTGCAACAAGCAACCATAATTCATTATTGATGCGGTCTACAAAATGAATAGAGATAGGACGTCGCAGAAATGTGTTTGGTGAATTGTCCACTCTTACTTCTACAAACTGGCCCGGTATCATTTCAGGAAGAGGCGCAGAATGAGTAAGCTTCATCAAGAAATACTTATCATTTATGTGCGCAAGAGATTTGACCTTGAGGTCTAGAATAAATTTTTTCATCACAGTAAGTTTACTAGGTGCAAAGATACTGCAAAAAATCGATTCAGTGAAGCTAATTGGAATATATTATATGAAAAGATGAAAGATGCATCTTATTTTTTAGGCTCAAAAGTTTCGTATGTCAAGTCATCAAAATAAACTCTTATCTCTGTGATTTTCCGTTGTGGTTTGTCAATATATTTGATTTCTTGTTTTACAATTTCAGGATGCTGTTTCTGAACAATATTAGAGACAGTAGGGGCGGAGGGTTGTTCCTGGAGATGTTCATGAGCTTCTATACCAAAATCCAGAATGGGTTCTTGCTCTAAATTTGTATCTGATATAGGTGTTTGTTCTTGAGTATCACTGACGTACATTCCTCCTGTACCAAATATCAACCATTCGGTATTGATACGTGGAATTTTATTTTTTATAGCTTCAACAGTGTTTAATGTCGGTTTTGTTCGATCGTTGAAAATGCTACTAAGTGAAGCAGGGGACATTCCTATGTATTGAGCAAAATTCATTTGGGTCATGTGAAGCGACTCCATTAACTGTTTTATTCTATCTTTCATAATCTAAAAATTAGTAGTAAGGTGCTTCAGCACCTTTTTTTATTGATTTTACAAAGGTAAATATAAAAATTGGAATAAACAACATTTGTAGATAATATTTATGTTTTAAAACTTTAAATTTATTGTTTTAAATTTGTAAATAGTAAATTTGTAAATATGATAAATATAGGTTCACAAATACAAATGTAAATTCAGGTGACTAAACCTTGACAAAGCCTTTATAAAAGGATTTTTAATAAAATATTGGTTTATAATCAGTTATTTATGGATTTATAATCCCGAATATCCTCTTTATGCATCGGAAAGTACGTTTTCACACGAAAATTCAGTATTTAGAATGAATAAATCTGTGTAATTTCCTCATTTACGTGCATTTATGTGTATACAAATCATATTGAATATTTATGTATTTGCATTTCTGTAACTCAAGATTTTGATTTTAATATCTAAATTTATATTGTAATAAACAATTTTACTTTATTCATATTTACATGTTTAAATTGTAAATTTGTGGAATCTAATTTTAAATATTAAATTCTGTTTCAACAATTGTGAATATTAATTTTTGTAAAAGCTAAATTTCCTATCATTCAAAAAATGAAAAAAAGGCATTTCTTGATTATTCCGAACGGGACTTCAAAAAGAGGAAAAATACGCGAGTTTTAGAGAGGTGAAAACCATGTAAAACACTGTTATTACAGGGTTTTAGGCATAAAAAAAGTGTTCCGGAGAACACTCATTCTAGAAAAAAAAGGGGTAAAAAGCTCTATTTTTTAATGCAAAATGAAGAAAATAAGCTCTTTCATCAATTCTCCAGCAGGTGTATTTGGGTTATCCAATCCCTTACTTTTGGCATCTATTTCTCTAATCTTAGAAATTATCTGCATCACTTTTACTCCCGTGAAATTTCTCATACCGGTAAGGTAATCTTTCACAGCCCACTTCCCTCTCAGTTCCAAATAGCTAGCCAGCCCATCAGGATCTTTTCGAGGAGAATAATATGCGATCATCAGATTTTGGAAAAATTTAAAAATCATCGGAAGGAACATATAGATAGATCCTGCCTTGGGATTTTCGTCAAAATATTTTATTATCTGGTTTGCCTTGAAAATATTCTTATTAATGATCGCATCTTTCAATTCGAATGCATTAAAATCTTTGCTCACTCCTATTTGATGTTCTACAATCTCTGGGGTGATACGTTTGTCGTTTTCAGGAAGAGAAATTTGAAGTTTATCCAACTCACTTACCAACCGTCCTAAATCTGTGCCAATAGAGTCGGCTATCATCTGGGTCGATTTAGGATCGATACCGATTTGTTGCTTCTTGAGAAAATTCTCGATGAAGGACAGTAATTGCCAATCCTTTATTTTATTACTTTCTAACAACACTCCTGTTTTACTTACCAGTCCCGGAAGTTTCTTCCTCTTATCCATAGAACCATTCTTATAACACAAGACAAGAATATTAGACGGCATGAGTGATTTCTCTACATATTTCTCTATGGCATCCCAGTTTTTTATATTTTGTGCCTCTTTTACGATGACCACCTGATGTTCAGCCATCATGGGATATTGGCGAATCATTTCCGCTATATTATCAGCTGTAACATCCGAACCGAATACAATAGTTTGGTTGAAGTCTTTTTCTTCAGGTTTCAATACTGTTTCGGCTATATAATCAGTAATCTTATCTATATAATACGATTCGTCACCCATCAGCAAATAGACAGGCACAAATTTGCGTGCCTTCAAGTCACGCATTACACTATCGTATGTCACTTTATTCGTTTCTGGCATCTTCTTTTGAGTTATTTTTGTAACGTAAACCCTTGTAGTCAGTATCTTTTTTGTAACTTTGCAACAATTACACCATACTAACAGATTGCAAATTTAATAAAATGTATCGATTAAACCTACCTGAATATGAGATAAAAACATCACAGAAGAACGGAAAAACAACAATTTTCGATATTCTGCGCCTTAAATATGTTTCTCTTACTCCTGAAGAATGGGTAAGGCAGCACTTTATACATTATATAATAGAACACAAAAACTATCCAAAAGAACTTCTTGCGAACGAGATAGAACTCAAAATCGGCACCAAAAGACTGAGATGCGACAGTGTCCTGTACGACAAGGAACTGCACCCGCGGATGATTATAGAATACAAAGCACCTGAAATCACGATAACACAAAAAGTATTCAATCAGATATCTGTGTATAATCAGATGCTAAAAGTAGACTATTTGATAGTAACCAACGGCATACAGCACTACTGTTGCAAAATGGATTATGACAATCAAAAATATTTATTTTTAGAAGACATTCCTGACTATAATAATATTTGACAGTCTTCTTATTACAAATACGAAAAAAGGCTGTGAACACAGTTCACAGCCTTCATAATAGTTTTGCTAATATCTTTATGCGTCCTTTTCCGGCACTTCATTTTCTTCGCTATCATCCTTCTTGGTAGTGGCCTTTTTGCGTGCTATTCTGGAAACCTTACGCTTCGGCTTCTCCTCAACCGGTTTTTCGGTCTTTACACCTGCCAAATCAGGATCAATCATAATACGTCCGCAGTACTCACATACGATGATTTTCTTATGCATTTTGATATCCAACTGGCGCTGTGGCGGGATTTTGTTAAAGCAACCACCGCATGCGTCACGCTGTACATATACGATGCCAAGACCGTTACGCGCATTCTTACGGATACGTTTGAATGAAGTAAGAAGACGAGGTTCTATCTTGATTTCCAAGTCTCTCGCTTTCTGCTTGAGAAGTTCCTCTTCTGCACGAGTTTCCTCCATAATCTCATCCAGTTCAGCCTTTTTAGCTTCCAGATCTTTCTTACGGTCCTCGATAAGTTCAGTGTTATTGTCCAGTTCAGCAGTTTTTTCCTCTACTTTAGCGTTTCCCTCTCTGATTTTCTTCTCACATAGTTGGATTTCCAATGTCTGGAATTCGATTTCCTTGCTCAAAGTATCATACTCACGGTTGTTCTTTACATCATCCAACTGTTTCTGATATTTTTCTACACTAGTCTGTGCCTCTGTAATATCAGCCTTTTTCTTTGATACAGCATCCTTGAATTCAGCAATTTCGGTCTGTATCTTCTCGATACGAATAGAAAGACCTTCTATTTCATCTTCCAAGTCTTGTACTTCAAGAGGAAGTTCTCCTCTCAATGCTCTCTTTTCGTCAATTGACGACAATGTGGTTTGCAACTGATAAAGAGTTTTCAGTTTCTCTTCAACCGACAAATCTGTAGGATCTTTTTTTGCCATAATTTTACAAATAAATTATTGGATTCGTGTTCGTTTCCGCCATCAATACCGGCACATCCTTACATTCATCCTTTATTATTGATTTAAATATTTCGTTCGTATATTGTTCACTCTGATAATGCCCTATCACAGCTATCTGTATCTCCTGATCGTGCCCGAAATACTCATGATAGTGCATCTCTCCTGTGACAAATGCATTTGCACCTTCCTTGATAGCGTCATCCAACAAGAACGAACCGGCACCACCGCAAATAGCCACGTTTTTAATCTCTCTACGAAGCAATTGGTTGCACTGCACACATTCCACATCGAATGTTTTCTTCAGATGAATGATGAAATCATCTGCAGCCTGAGGTTCTGTAAATTGACCGATCACCCCACTGCCACATTCTATTCCATTGACAGTTTTGGTGCTAAAAAACCGGACAAAATCCAGTCCCATCTTTTCTGCTATCTTAAAGTTGACGCCATCTTTGGCATTATCCATATTCGTGTGCATGGATATCACCGCTATATTGTTCTGAATAGCCTTCATAACCGTTTGCTGCACTTCATCGCCATCAGAAATCATCTTAAGGGCATGAAACAACAGAGGATGATGCGACACGATCAGGTTACACCCCTTGGATATAGCCTCATCCACTATCTTTTCAGTTACGTCAAGACACAATAAAGCCCCTGATACTTCCGTCTCTGTTAATCCAATTTGCAAGCCGGCATTATCAAAGTCTTCTTGCAACGGCAGAGGCGCGAAACGTTCAAGGGCGCACAGCACTTCTTTTATTTTCATGCTTTACAGCATTTAAAATTTAATTTGAATTGCAAAATTAATCATTTTCCAACCATATTCCAAGATTTAATGCCGAAATTAAACATTATTAGCATATCTGCGTCAGTTCATCCAGTCATCCAGATTCTTTTCCGCTTCCACTTTATTTTCAATATTATCTGGCAATTGGGGGAAGAAATCGATGCCTGTTATTCGTTCCACCTGATCTATCGTATTGACATAAGCGTCTTTCGGTCTGTTACCGTCTGTATTCTTATATATAAAACCGATTGCCTTGGGTGTACCTTTCATACACAGGACGACCTTAAAGAAAGCCTCCGGCACCACTACTTTATCCTGACCGATCGTCTTATGTTTGCCTCTATATAAAATAGGACCGCTGACGATATAAATATCCCCGAATTTCTTAGCCCATTTCCGACAGGCCTGTTCTATTTCGTTCCAATCTCCCCTATTCAGTCCGGGAGCCTGAGGGCACATATTGGTAAACAGGAACGACTGCTGCATAGCCGTTGCATCCCATTTGTTATCTCCTGCCGGACACATGTGACCACGATCATAACCGGAGCTATAATAATCCCAATCCGTCGCTCTCGGAGCCGGTACATCCATATCTTCCTGGAAATCAATATTCGAACGTTTGTTCTTACCACTGGCATGCGCCGCCGTCAGATGCCACGCTACCCAGTTGGGTATACGTGTACTCTTATTATATGAAACCATATAACCTACCCTTTTCAGGATCTGTTCGGGTGTATTCTTCAGAGGTGCAGGCACTTCTATTCTGTCATCAGACTGGATTTTATCCACATTTGTCACAGAATGGTTCTCTGACGACTCTAGTTCGATCTTTTTGTTTTCAACAGCATTAGCGGCGGTTATACCCCCCATCAGCGGTCTCTTGTTACCATTTGTCCCGCAAGCTGCAAGCAGAGCCACAAAGACAAGAGTCAGTATTGATTTCTTTTTCATGATATCATTATTTTAGGCAGTAAAGATACACAATCCATCCATTATAACAAAAAAATCAGACCGATTTTTAAGCCTAAACTTATCCATCGGTCTGATTTCTATTATTTCTCTACAAAATTATGCCGGTATGTTTACTCGACCATAATTGTACATTTTCAACATGTTTACGCAATACTTGTTAAACTTCTTGCTCTCAATCATTCTGTTAATCATTCTTTTCATAATCTTTTTACCTTTCTCTAATCTTTAATTTAACATCTTCTGTAAGATGCATCTTCACATCTTGTTATCCTTTTCTATTTATTTCTGATGCAAAGGTAATGCCTTTTTGATTCATGGCAATGGGTATGAAGTGGAAAAAATGACTATCTGCCTCGTTTTTTGACTTGCGTCAACCGGTTTGATATACATCAAGCCTTTTTCTTCACATCGCGCAATCTGCCATAACTGTCAAACGAATTCTTATTGGCGAAGTAGATCGTTATCATCAGCGAAAGCATTGATGCTGTGAAAGTTATAACGATTATCATCATCTGATATTTGATTGCGATACCTGGCGCGCTACCTCCCAATATCTGTCCTATCATCGTGCCTGGCAATGAGACGATGCCCATTACTGCCATATTGGCAATACAAGGCGAGAAGGCCTTTTCCATAGCCTGGCGCACGAAAGGCGAGATAGCTTCAGTATGGGTAGCGCCGTTACCCAACAGATAATAATATAACTGCCGTTCACGTTGCAGTCCGTCATAATATGTATTCAGAGCCATCACATTGACGCCAAGCATATTTCCCATCAATATACCGATAATCGGTATGAAATACTGTGATTCGAAAGGATCTTTGAGTCCCAGCACAAGCATCAGAAAATACAAACCAACGATGAGTGCTGTCGAGAAGAGTCCGACACACAGAGGAATAAACACCAACCGATGTTTCAATCCTGTACGTTTGGTAGCCGTACCCGAAGCCACCAGCACCATAATGACGACCCATAAGAGATTAATAAACGGATTGTTCCATATAAAGAGGTATTTCAGGTATAACCCGATAAAGAACAACTGCACCACCATTCTCAATGCGGCTATCATCGTACTTTTAACCAGTTTCGCACCAAACTTATAAAAATAATAGAGCGGTATCAGCAGCAACAGCAAACCGATTACCAGACTGCCATAAGATATATCAATTGTACCCATCGTCTTATAGATTTATTATTTTACTACATTTCTCAGCAAAATTATTGTCGTGGGAAACTGCTATGATGATAGCACCTTTCGATGCCAATGTCTGAAAATAATCGGCAACGAGTGTTGACGACGTGGCATCCAGTGCCGAAGTGGGCTCATCCGCCAGAATCACCTTTTTGCCCAGCAGTCCGCTTACGGCTATCATGATTCTCTGGCGCTGCCCGCCACTTAGTTGAGCCACCTTCTTGTCATACAGGTCTTCCGTCAGTCCCAGTTTTTTCCATTCAGCCATCAGTGCCGCTTTAGAGTACTTCTTGTCCCTGTTCACCCTCAGTGTGAAAGGCAATTTCACCATATCTTTCACATCGTCACTAGGCAACGATAATTCTTGGGGAATATACGACATCATTTGTCTGAACACCTCTGCCGATTCGGCAGTAATGGGTTCCCCGTCGATACTTATATTACCGTTATCCAAAGGCATAAAACCGAGTATTGCCCTCAGTAAAGTTGTTTTGCCGCATCCTGAATTTCCACGCAGGCATACAGTCTCACCCTCTTTGGCTGTAATGTTCAACCCATTAAAGAGTTGTTTACCACCTAGGTTTATTGTTGCATTTATTATTTCCAGCATATTCTCAAATTGTTGTGCAAACTTATGAAATTATTTCCAAACGAGAGCATAATATACACTGTTTTTTACATTTCTTGTTTTTATATTACCAGAGAAATTCATATCTTTGCATAAGATAAGGCTGCACTCGGCATAACATTCAAGTAAACTTGATGTATCTGCTCTCGTTTGCACTATCTTTGCATAAGATAAGGCTGCCCTCAATCTGAATTTCATCCGACGAATAATATATCATGCAATACACTTACAAATACCAATCCCCGCTAGGCGATATGATTCTGGCTAGCGACGGCGAAGCTCTGATCGGTGTCTGGTTCGTAGACAAGCAGAGATACTATGGCGACACGATGTCTGGCAGGCAAACAGAAAAGGAGCTGCCTATATTCAGTCTTACGCGAGAATGGCTGGATAGCTATTTCCGCGGCGCCGCCCCTACTTTCTCCCCCGCTATCCGTTTTATCGGTTCGCCTTTCCGTGTCGCGGTATGGAAAATACTGCAACAGATACCTTACGGTGAAGTGATTACGTACAACGATATCGCCAAGGAGATTGCGCGTCAGCGCGGCATTGCCAAAATGTCGGCACAGGCCGTAGG
Source organism: uncultured Prevotella sp. (assembly GCF_937863835.1). Taxonomy (GTDB): domain Bacteria; phylum Bacteroidota; class Bacteroidia; order Bacteroidales; family Bacteroidaceae; genus Prevotella. The sequence continues at coordinate 1,723 of NZ_CALMHT010000047.1, read as the reverse complement.
GGGAGCAGTAGGTCATAACCCCGTCGGCATCATCGTACCTTGTCATAGAGTAGTGGGTACGGATGGCAGTCTCACCGGATATGGCGGTGGAATCGACAGGAAGGTCAAACTGCTCACGCTGGAGCATGTCAATATGGAAAGACTATATATACCAAAGAAAGGTACGGCATTATAAGAAAATGATGCGTTTTGTTTCCATTTTAGAAAGAAAACAAAAAAAACAGCGCCGAATCATGTCATATTCTGCAAATACCGGTGTCTAACAATTGAACAAAATTAATAATAACTTAAAATTATAAAGATTATGAATGATTTAGTGCCTGTATTTATTTGTCTCGTGATTTTCGGAGCTATCTACAAGAGTATCGAACTGTTCGTACACCGTCAGGAACGTCTTCGTCTGATAGAAAAGATTGCAGAAGTTGGTTCACTGGATGTAAGCAATTTACTCGACAGTTTCCGTCGCATCAAACCGCAAAACTACTGGTCATTGCGTGTTGCCTGCTTATGTATCGGCATCAGTATCGGTTATCTCGTCGGTCTGTGCATTTTGGCTAACATCCTTGGCATTGGCAATCTGAGTAACGATTGCACCCTGCAGCAAGTGATCTATCCATCCTGTATATGTCTGTTCGGAGGCATCGGACTGCTTGTATCCTACATCATAGAACACAAGGACGCCCGTCACGAGCACAACGACTGAAACATTGCAGATAGCCATGCCCACAAATGAGAAACAACTCATAGCGCATATTCTGAGCGGACACGCCGAAGACTTCGGCTATTTTCTGGAGCACTACGGTCCACAAGTCTTTGCCGTTGCGGCAAGGATTGTGGGCACGCAGATGGATGCCGAAGAAATAGCCCAGGATACGTTTATGCGTGCTTTTCAGCACCTTGGTTCTTACCACGGTGATGCACAGTTCGGCACATGGTTATCCCGCATCGCATATCGTTGCAGCATCAACTATTTGCGGAAACGGAAGTGGGACAACATCGATATAGACGAGCAGAAGTTGGCAGACATCAGTGATGAGCAGGCCAGCGAGGCATTACAGGTCACGGACGAAGAACGAAAGGAACTACTCAGACGAGCGATACAGATGCTAAGGCCTGAAGACCGTTCGCTGATCATGATGTTCTATTTCGACAATCGCACGATGCGCGAGATAGTCTACATCCTTGATATGAGTACAACCAACATCAACAAATCGATTAATACACTTGCCGCGCGTATCACCAGGATCCGTAAGAAATTGTATCTGATCATAAAACAATTAGAAAATGAAAATGGATGATATAGACCTTGAGAAGTTTCGATCCTCAGATATCGGATTACGTGAAGTTCTCAAAGAACAGTCAAAGATAGACATGCCGTCAAATTTTCCTTATAGGATGCTTCAGCAAATAAAGGAAAAGGAGAAACATGATGCCTGTAGGCAAACGACTTTTGCTTATATTTCCATCATTGCCATAACATTGCTGGGACTATCCGCAATCATGATTTGCTGCAGTAAGCAGTTTATCCAGATGTGGCGTGTATTTCATATCCGGATTATTGATTCAGCCAATTCTGCGCCAGCATCTCTTATTTTCGGGATATGTGTTTGCGGTACTTTCTTTATGGTTTTGAATCTTATTTTACGAAATATGTTTCGTTCGAAACAATAAAAAATCCATCGGTGCGCGAGAAAATTTTCCTTGAAGGGAAAAAAATTATCCT
>NZ_CALMHT010000046.1 GCF_937863835.1 uncultured Prevotella sp. | reverse complement strand
ATCCGCAGGAAGAATGGATGAAATTCGGTGTGCAGGATAAGAGATAAGATAAATATTCATTATTGTATCAGATTGGATTGTTCATCTTTATATTCCTCTTTTGTGGTGAATATTCGTCCGATGGACAATCCATATTTTTTGATTCTGAACCAGAAGCCCTGCCAGAAAGTACCGTCACTATCCATTGTTCCATATCCTGTGACAGCACGTGCTCGGCGGTTTCTCACAAATGTGATTTTTCCATGGTCTTTTAATTTGAAAGCCAGATATCCGTCCTCACCCCGTATGATGTCCGTCCGAATACCTATTTTCTTTGCCAGTTCGGTATCGTAGGCGAAGACCAGCCCCCTTACGCTAAGTTCCGGTCTCTTGAAATGTTGAATCCAGATATGTGTATCACGTAAGAGTTCAAACAGTTTTACGCCCCACGCAGGATGCTTTTCGTCCGGAATATAACTCCACAATGAACTGGCGCCCACGCTCTTTGTCTTCATCATTGCTTCCACCATGATTTCAGCATAATGGGGCGGATACATCGTATCAGAATCAATATTGATATGGTATTGCCCGCGAGCATGATTCAAACCGCACAACCGTGCATAGCCACAACTATGTTTCGTCTCGGTGTAATAGGTAACCCCGCACCGTTCAAATATCTCTGCGGTGCGGTCGGACGAATCATTATTGACCCCTATTATTTCGATGGGATAGTGGCATACCTGATTACAGAGCGACCACAGACAAGCGAGCAAATGCTTTTCCTCATTATATGCGATGACGCTGATTGTAACCACAGGTTTCTCACATTGCAACGATTCCATTCTCTTTTTCACTTCATCACAGATAGGATAGAAATCTTCAGAGAATGGTTTGTTGTAAACCTTCAGATATTTTTTATACCACTTCATATTGATCATTCTTGTCACAAATATAACTAAAATATTGATATCGCCAATATAATCAGAACAAATACTTATAAAAATTAAATATTTTGGTCGTCATTTTCGAAAAAAGGTCTATCTCCTTTTTCGTTTTTAGCTTGCCTCTATTCACTATTGTTTCATTTCCATCGTTTTATGTATGAAGGTAAGTTGATAGGTATAAAGTTTACTGGAGAATGGAGTAGTATGTTACAATAGAGGAGTCATATATAGTGGTAGATATGTAATACCCTCTTCTACTTTCAAGTCATTCGAATGAAGGACATAAGGGGTTGATAATTGCTGACCGTATTTTCTGATACATTTTTTCAGCGAGGATAAAGTATAGCGAGCCGATGACTTCACCTCGATAGGCGAGATGTTATGACGAGTCGTAATTGTATCTTTGGCTATCAAAAAGTCTATTTCCATTGTCTGTTCTGAATCATTCTTTGAATAACTGCTGAAAAAGAACAATTTATGTCCACTTGCCCTTAACATTTGCGCAACAATATTTTCTACAAGCATACCCTCGTTTACTTCCAGTTTACCTAAAAGAAGCTTTGTATACAATTCTTCGCCCATGATCTGCTTTTCACTGAATGCGTGACTGATAAGCAAACCTGTATCAGCCATGTAAAGTTTTAGGGAAGAATCATCTTGTTTCATCTCCAATCCGATGCTTGGTTCAGTAGCCCCATAACAGATATTAACCACTTCCGCTTCTTTGAGCCAAAAAAATGAAGTTTCGTAAGAACGGAATCTGGCTTCGTCCTGTAATGCGGAGAACTGGAATTTCTTTTCATGCTTTTGAAGTTGACCGGGTAAGGTGTCCCAAATACTTGTCACTTTTTCAACTAATGTTTCAGCATAATTCTGAATGTCGTTTCGGTAGAGAGACAAAATGTCTCTTTTTACGATGTCTACATGCTCAAAGTCTTTCTCTTCAACGAATGTTTTTACTGCCTGCGGCATTCCACCCACAATCATGTATTGGCGAAATAGGTCCATTGTTTTGCGGTGTACAGGTCCCATGGGCTGTTTCTTCTCAAAACACATACGGATGAACGGCATTGTCGTGTCATCTCCCAGTGCCCATAGAAATTCTTCGAAATCCATCGGAAACATTTTAACTCGTCTTTCCTCGGATGGTATCAGAATCCCTTTGGTATTTCTTTTGATACTCACGAGTGAACCTGTTTCAATATAATCATATTTTCCGTCAGCCACCAAATGTTTGACAGCTTCGCGGGCTTTGGGATAGAATTGAACCTCATCAAAAATGATGACTGATTCACGTTTGAAAAGTTTGATGCCTGTAATCGTCTGCAGGTACATAAAAAATAGATCTGTGTCGTATAAGTAATTGTCAAACACACTTTTTAGTTCAGGACTTATTCTCGTAAAGTCAACAAGTATGTATGAACGATATTCTCTCTTTGCGAATTCCTCGACCAACCAACTTTTGCCAATTCGTCGTGCTCCTTCTATCATGAGAGCAATCCGTCCTTTTTCCTCTTGTTTCCATTTTTTAAGGTAATCGTATAATTTCCTTCTCATTTTATTTAGCAGTTTATATACATTATTGCACGAATCCAGCAATATCTGAATGTGCAATTTGCACCTATCCGTGATTATTGTTATTTAGAATTTGCACCTATCCATGATTATCTGGTTTGCAAATATACACAAATAATAAATATATTGCAAATAATTGGCAATAGAATCAAACAAATACTTATAAAAATTAGTATTTTGGTCGTCATTTTCGAAAAATGACCTAT
>NZ_CALMHT010000045.1 GCF_937863835.1 uncultured Prevotella sp. | reverse complement strand
TGCTCATGGTGGCTATTGTCACAAAAGCAGGAGACGTAACAGCATTATGGGATTTTCAGAATGTCAATCCCTCAACGTTAAAAACAGAAGCGGCATCAGGAGTCCTGAATGCGAAGACCGGTTATCTGACTTCCACAGAGAGCAGTATTAAACTTTATGTAGATGCCTCGACTGGTAAACTGCAACAAAGAAACACTGATGCACAATTCAATTCAGGAGCGAAAATTCAAGTTCCGGTCAAATCAACTAAAGACACCGTTACAATTGTGTCGTATCCAAGCTACTATTATTACACGATAGGTGGGGTAGCTGCGACAGAAAACACGACCGTTCACCGAGCTACAGTAGCCGAGGCAGCACAAGGTTATGTAGAGATTGTAGCAACGAATACTGCTTACCTATATAGTATTAAGGTGGTGCAGGTGGATATGATACAGGAAAAGAAACTGTATTCCACAGATTTTTCCGACTGGACAAAGGCTGGTGCTGCAGCATCAGAGAGTACGGTGGCACAAAATACGAAGTATAGTCATGAAACGCTCAACTTTGCTCTTTATGATGTTGCCGTAGACCCGGCTGGTGTAAACACCAAATTCAATAATGGTGCAGCATTGGGATGGTTGCAGGCAGCAAAGAGTGCCGATCCATACATCACGACATCAGCATTGGCATCAATCACAAAAGTGCGTTTTGTGCATGCTGCTACAGGTGGCAGTCGCGGTTATAAACTGGAAGCCAAAGGTGACGGTGATACCGACTGGGTTACCATATCAAGTGATTTCGCCGATCCAAGCAGTTGGTGTGAGGTAACAAAAGATATCAATAAGACCAACTGTCAACTGCGTTTTACGAATCTCAACTCCAGTCAGAACGCATATCTTTTCCAACTGGACATCTATGGGAAAGTGGACATGTCTAAAGCTCCTGCCTTAGGTACTTTCAAGGCAAACAGTGCACTATATACAGCCGCAGACATCTTTAATGAGCAAGCTGACGGTACAATGACTGCAACAATTGAATTATCAAAGAAGGCTACCATGATTTCCGAATCGAACCCTCTTACAGACATTGTGGCCGATAATGGTGAAGTAACCTCCACCACTTATGTTACAAAGAATGATACGACGGTCGCAACAATCGTTGTCACCGCTAATAGTATAAACACATCATATATTGCTACCTTCGTATTCAAGCCCGACTATACCCTCACCTATTATAATACAGACGGTACAGCTCTAGGCACCCAGGCTGTAGAAAAAGATGCCACGATAGGTACATTTGCCAAGACAGAAACTGATGTGACAGTGGCAGAAGGTAAGAAGTTCCGCGGATGGTTTGTAGGAGAAGCAGGCAGCAAAAAGTATACTACTGCAGATGTAATAACAGCTAACTCGAATCTATATGCGATAGCCACAGACATAGAGACTGCAAGCAAGAGTGCTATTTATACATTCGACCTTAACAATCCATATTTCTACGATGAAGACCATGAAGCTTATGAATCAGTAGGCTCAGGCAAATTTCATGATGCCACACACGGATGGGTCTTCAATACCAATGACAGTATAAAGATAATCGTAGGCGGTGAAGCATACATATCATTAGGTCTGTGCGCATATTCAGGCAGCAGTGCCAATATCACACTTGCCGGCGCAGACAAGACAGCTATTTCTTCTATCAGTGCAAAAGCATCTTCGGATGGCAAGATAGGATCATTCCATTATACAGGTGAAGCTGGTACCCTATATATAACTTTCGACGGTACGACATATCTGCACTCTCTGGCAATAAACAATATTGCTGACGGCACGGTATCAGAAGGTTCAAATGGATACTATAACGTGAAAGCCGGAGATGCAAACGCTTTTCTCAAGACACTGGCTGTAGCCAATGCGAACAGCAGTAGCGAGAAACGTACTTGCATTTATCTTCCTGATGGAACTTATGACTTAGGTAAGACTGTACTCACACCTGTTTCGGGGGACAACATATCCATCATCGGACAAAGCATGGATAAGACTATTATCAAAAATGCTCCTGCAATAGCAAACGAAGGTATTGGTACTACAGCTACTCTATATAACACGAGTACAGGACTATATCTGCAGGACCTGACATTACAGAATGCACTGGACTATTATGCTACAGGTGCAGCCGGACGTGCAGTCTGCCTGCAAGACAAGGGCACACAGACTATCTGCAAGAACGTAAAGATGCTGTCTTATCAGGATACATACTATTCTAATAACGACAAAGGACAGTATTATTGGGAAACTTCAGACATCCACGGATGTGTAGACTATATCTGTGGTGGAGGTGATGCCTTCTTCAATAAATGTACACTGACAGTTGAAAGTAGAACAAGTACTGCCGGTTCAGGCGACTGCACGATAACAGCACCTTATACAAATAGTACTTGGGGATATGTATTCGATCATTGTACGATCGTAAACAATGCGGCATCATTCAACTTCGGTCGTGCATGGGGCGGAGCACCTCGTTGCGCTTACCTTAATACGACACTTCCCGAAACAGGACTTATCAGTACCCGTTGGACTCCGCTGGGTATGAATGTGGTAGCTGACAAATTCGTAGAATACAATTCTGTAAATGCAGCAGGTACCGTCGTATCACCGGAATCCAACAAAGTAAAGTTCTATCTTAATGCCACAAGCAAAGAAATGGAAACAATCATCTCCGCTGATGATGCTGCCAGTTATTCTTTAGATAAGGTATTTACCAACTGGACACCGGCTACATACACTGCACAGATAACAGCTCCTGTCGTCAAAGCAGACGGTAGTTCCCTTACATGGACAGGCAGTGAAGGAGCAAAGGCATTTATGATCTTATGCGATGGTGAAGCAGTGGATATCGTAAGCGGAAGTACAAACTCTTATACATTACCAACTACAGCTAAGGGTACTACGAGCGTAAGTAAGACTTACTCTGTACGTGCTGCAAACGCTATGGGAGGATTTGGAGAAGCAGGTATCGCAAACGGTG
>NZ_CALMHT010000044.1 GCF_937863835.1 uncultured Prevotella sp. | reverse complement strand
CCACCTACAATCACCATGCGCTCTACTCCAAACTCCGTGTTCATGATTTCCACGGCCTGCTTCAGGTCTGTGCTTTCTCTGCCACATGCAATCCATGAAATGCCAAGCTGTTCGAGATAAGACAGGTATTCCTTTGGTGCCTTTTCACTTACAATAAGAAGCAAAGGTAGATCACCTAGTTGCGGACCATTAAACTTCAACCGACCTTTATTATCCGTTATTACGGTATAACCATCGGCACAAGCTGCTTTATGGAATGCCCTTTTGCCAATAACGGTTTTGTCCTTTGGCGCGAAGAACCCCTGACCAGCCATTTCTAGTGTTGCAGTGATACGTCCGCTCACAGTTGTCGGGGCATCAAGAGCTTCCAACGTCTGATAATATTCATTGACTCCATTAATTTTTGAGGTCATGGCGCAATCTATGCGACCATCAACTGATGCCATCATGTGGCAGATAATATACGGTTTCATATTCTTCATTCCTATTTTATATGTTCCAACTCATAATCGCGCGAACCGTAGCCCAAGTGCTGCGCCCAATAAAGAATGCGGGTGCCGTGACGACTGACGATACGCTCCACAAGGTCGCGGTTGCCCTCATCGGGACTGTTGAACACCATGTCCACGCAAGCCTGGTCTATAGCCACAGGGTCAAGACTGGCTACGATACCGACATCTTTCATCTTCGGTTCATGAGGATGCGAGTCGCAATCACAATCTACGCTCAGATTATTCACCACATTAATATATATGATTTTACCGTCGAAATGGTTTACTACGGCTCCGGCAGCCTCAGCCATTGCATCTTTGAATTCATCCACTCCTGCTAAGTTGCCGGGTGCCCATGTATCTGCCTGAAGCGCTCTCACCTTACCTGCCGTATGGATATAGGCCTTGCCGTTGGTGCTGGCGCAACCGATAGACAGATTTTTCAGCGCGCCCCCGAAACCGCCCATGAGATGTCCCTTGAAATGACTTAGCACGACCATGAAGTCATAATTGAGGATATCCTTACCGACAATATCGTCCTTCAGGTATTTGGAACCATTAGGAACAGGGATGGTAGTCTCGCCAGATTCGTCCATTATATCAACGCCTCCTATTGTGTTGAATCCGTGGTTTTCAATGGTCTCACGGTGTTTTGCCGTCTCCTGCCGAGAACCACCGTACGCCGTGTTGCACTCTACTATCTTACCATTAATCTTCTTGATGAAACCACCGATGAGTTCGGGATGCAGATAATAATTGCCACCCTGTTCGCCTGTACTTATCTTCACCGCCACACGACCAGACGCTTCGCGTCCTAAAGCCTGATAAATTTTGATAAGACTTTCGGAAGAAATGTCACTGGTGAAATACACCTTAGCTTTCTCCTGACTGTACATCGTACTTGCGAAAATCGCCACGAAGGCGAATAAAAATAATCTTTTCATATACATTAATATTATTTACGATGCAAAATTACATCAAGTTTCTAATAAGGATGCTATATAAATTCCTGTAATTATTACCAATTTTACTGATTTATCATTTTTCTTCCGTTTACAATAAAGGTTTCCTTTTCCAAACCGTCAAGACAGAATAGAAAAATTCGTTTATAATCGAAAAAACGCTTAAATTTGCAGAAGAATTCAGCTATGGACGAAAAATTCAATATTCTAAGAGAATACAATCTTTGGGGTAAAAGCACTCCTGATGTGAATTTCTTACGTACGGCATAAAGAACGTTCAGGTTTGGAATTTTAGTTCTTTTTTAAATTAGCATTCTGTCTATACTGATTGTATTTTACCCAAAATGTAATCCGGCAAGTCGCTGATGCCCGTATTTACAAAACTGGTAGAATGGGCGGAAGAATGCACCTGACTTTTCAATTTCTCATTTAGCAGCAACTGTGAAACGTTCACGCAGATGAGCTTTGTGCTCTACATCATCAGCAATAGCCACAGCCATATCTGCCACACTGATATCAGCAGGTTTACCGTCCTTGTCCATCAGCACATCATCTTTACCCACACGATATTTACCAGTACGCTCGTAACTTACCTGTCCGCCGGCGAAGGATGCAGGAGGACAGATGAACGACCAATTCACATCATTCCGCGCACGGAGCTTATTCAGAAGATTACGTGCCGCATTGGCCACGGGATATACCATGGCAGGGAACTGAGGGACATCAACCAGTTGAACTCCCGGAGCTACATAGAGACTTCCTGCACCACCTACAATAAGCAGATAAGGTACATCTGCCTTGACGGCGGCTTCAACAATGGCATCGGCTCCCAACATAAAACCCTGTCCGTCAGTCCAATTACCCGTACTGAAGGCTGATACTACGGCATCAAAGCCCTGGAGATGTGCCGGGAAATCTACATCCATCACATCTGCCTTATCAGCTTTTACATGCTCATGTGTCAATACTTTAGATGTGTTACGGGCAATGGCAACTACCTGATGCCCACGGTTGGCTAATTCTTTAACGACAGCACTTCCAACCATTCCTGTCGAACCAATAACTGCTACTTTCATCTTTCTATTCTTATTTGATTACGGTTGCAAAGGTACGATGATTTGTGCCGAAAAGACTGAACAATCAGTAGGGAGAATTGAACAATTATTCAGATTTTCGCAGAAAGAGGCTATAATTCCATTGTTTATTTGTACATTTGCAAACATTTCATGGCATATATGGCTAGGAATCTGCACGATATCAATACCGAAGAGATACTCCTGCGAAACGACGTGATGCTCACGGAGAAATTTTCTTTTTCCATGGACCTGTTCATCAAGAGCACTTCATGGATAAAAACTGGTGAACCCTATCTTTACAATTACACCCATCTTATGCATATCCTCGGTGGCACGGCACACTACAACATCAACCTCAGGGAATATACTTTCAACAAAGGCGACATCATTATTATCAGTAAGAACTCCATTCTGGAAATGCATGATCTGACGGATGACTATCATTTGCAGGTGGTTTCGCTCAAGGATGATGAGCATCAATCGCCTTATTGCCAGCAATTGAAGGCAATGGATGATGCCGGGATGATGGCGGAAAAATACTTTGGACTGATCAATGACCGTATCAAACGGGGATTCAATGATGTGATTATTGATTATCTTACATTGGCGTTACGCGAGGAGTTCTTTGAGTTCTATCGTGGTCAGGAGCGTATCACCTGCACCTCCAACAATCGCAGCACAGATATTTTCCATCGATTTCTTTCGTTCGTAAGTCAGTATTCATCTAGTGAACGCAACATCGACTTCTATGCCGACAAACTCTTTCTGTCACCACGATATCTGAGTACGATTATCAAAGAGATAAGTGGAAGGAGCATGATGTACTGGGTAAACGCGTCAGTCATCAACAAGGCTAAGATTGCTCTGCAATATACTGACAAACCTATCATAGACATATCTCAGGAGTTGCACTTCAATGAGCAGACATCATTCACGCGATTCTTTAAGCATCTGACGGGAATGACACCGACAGAATATCGGAACAAATAAAACTATATAATGATGATACACATAAGAAAATTCTAGAAAATTGTATCAGGAATTGGAATAATCAAAATTTATTGTAACTTTGCAGCAACTTAACGGATGCAGACGATGAAGAAGTTATGTACTTTATTGATATTGGGTATAATGAGTATAACAACAATGGCAAAGAATCAGTATGATGTGACATACCACACTCAGCGTGTCGGTAGTGTCGATGTGTTTTATCGCAGTGCGGGTAATCCTGCAAAACCAGCCATTTTGCTCCTACATGGGTTCCCCTCGGCTTCTCATCAATTTAGAGAACTTATCCCCGAATTGATGAATGATTTCTACGTAGTAGCCCCAGACTATCCTGGGTTCGGACAATCGTCTATGCCCAATCGTGAAGAATTCGCTTACACTTTTGATCATTTAGCTCATGTGATAGATGATTTCACCGACTCTATCGGACTAAATAAGTTTGCCATGTATGTTTTTGATTATGGTGCTCCTATCGGTTTTAGAATTGCACTTTGGCATCCCGAACGCATCACAGCAATCGTTTCTCAAAATGGTAATGTTTATCAAGAAGGACTTGGCAAGAAATGGGAGGCTCGTGCCGAATATTGGACGCATCCTACAAAGGAACTTCGCGAACAATATAAGAATGCCTTTGCCCCACAAACCATCATCGGACAATATACAGGTGGTACAGAGCCTGGTAAAGTAGGTCCCGATGGTTATACACTAGATATTTCTTATATGCAACGACCTGGAGAAGACGAAATACAAAGCGACCTTATCTTCGACTATCAGAACAATGTAAAGATGTATCCGGAGTTTCAAGCTTATCTTCGTAAATATCAACCGCCATTGCTCGCCGTATGGGGAGAGAATGATCCTTCTTTTATTCCCGCTGGCGCCGAATCTTTCAAACGTGATTTAAAGAACCCAGTCATTACATTCGTAGATAGTGGTCATTTCGCCCTTGAAACTCATGCACATGAAGTAGGACAACTGATGGTAAAATTCCTAAAACAACAATAGTCTTTTCATACATCGTTCATTTCTATCTTGATTATACTGAATGTCTGTCTCAGATTTTCTTTCTTCAATTCCTCGAAATAACAGAAGGAAATACAGTCTTGTTGATAAATGGACTATTCCGTCATTCAATATTCCACAATCTGTCCTATCTTGGCTTTGATCACGTGGATGCCAGCTTTCCGCATGTTCTCTTCGTTTTTCAGCGGTTCATCCCAAGCATGATAGGCCAATGAGAACTTGCTGTTGTGAACAGAGAAAACTTTGTCAGCTCCTAGGTCATGGCATTCTTGCACCATCTGCCCGGGCAGAGTGTGGATGTATTTCCAGTCTTTATTGTATTGACCGTTTTCCATAAAGGCGAGATTGATATGCCCGAACTTGTTACCTATCTGTTTGAAGTGAGTGTCATAACCAGAGTCACCACCGAGGAAGATGTTCGTAGAGTCATGCTGCACAACGAATGAGCCCCAGAGCATCTTGCCACGGTCGTTGATTCTTCTGCCTGAGAAATGACGTGCGGGAGTGCTGTTGAATGTCAGACCATCTGCAAATGAAGCCTTCTCCCACCAGTCGAGTTCCGTTATTTTCTTAGCGGGATATCCCCAATACTCAAAGTCCTCACCGATGCCGAGCGTACAGATTACCTGTTTCACTTTCGGCATGAGTTCCTTCACGGTTTTGTAGTCCAGATGGTCGTAATGGTTGTGTGTGATTACCAGATAATCTATCTCCGGCATGTCAGCGGGTTTGAAGATATCTGTTCCTTTAAAAGGTTTGCTTGCAAAACTGAATGGTGCGGCATCGTAGAAGACGGGGTCGACGAGGATACGTTTACCGCCCAACTGAAGTAGATAGGACGAATGACCGAACCAGACGATGAGGTTCTTGTTGGGATTGAGATGTTTCAGGTCATGCTTCTCGATGGGTATTGCCTGTTGAGGCATCCTGTTGGGATGAGAGCCGAACAGAAAGTCCCATAGGTTAGCCATCATGCCTCTCTTGCCCGTCATGGTTGGCGTATTGTGAACATTACGGAACTGTCCGTTCTTCCATTGTGGCGATTTCATGATTCTTTCGAGTCGAGCCCCACGAGGGTTACGTCCAAACTGCGGCTGATTGATAACAGCCACAGTTATCAGCACCACGACGATTATTATCCCGAGAATCCCCATTACCATCTTTTTCAGTTTTTTCATTTATCAATATTCTCAGTGCCCCATGCTTTTCCCATCTTCACACAATCACCGATGACATCACCTGTGCGTAGATATTTGTAAGTAGGCATTTCGAAGAGTACTGGTTTGAGTCTGCCGTAATCTATCTTGCCTTTCTCATCAAGGTCGTCTTCCTCAACATAAGTATTCACGATAGAACAGATAAAGTTCTCAAAGCCATCTATTTCATAAGTGTCTATCACTTCACACTCCATTACCAGTGGACTAGCTTCAATCACAGGTGTGCCGTTTTCACCGAGGTGGTGATCGAAAACATGAGACTTATCAGCTTTGGCACCACTGATGGTACCTGTATAGTCGGCCTGGGCCACAAAATCCTCGTTAATCAAAGCTACAGATAGTTTCTTATTGGCCTTCACCAATGTGTTGCTGAAATGTGAGCTATGCATACTCAGCATCAGTTTGTTATGACTTACGATGCCGACATGGGCAACAAGCAGGAAGTTCACCTTGCCGTTTTCTCCAATTGTTCCTACGACCGTAGCAGGTGTAGGATAAAGTGCGAATTTCGCACCGATGTTCTTTTTCATAATTTATTTTGTTTATATTATAGAGGCAAAGACTGTTACTGTACAGCTCTGCTATCAGAGAAGGAAACGGAATGTACCTTCTCTTCATAAATCATCATGATAGAGTTGTCTTTAATCACGATGCAAAATTACGACTAATCATTCATACTCAATGTATCTATTTATTGGATAAAACTACCAATTTTACTGATTTTGAAAATTGGATTTTAAATACAAAAAAAATAAGAAGAGACCCCCTCTGTATAAGGGAATCTCTTCTTATTTACAAATAATGTATGTGATACTTAAATATACTTGGCAATTGTATCCAGCGTCATTTGACAATTCACAGGCTTTGCTATAAAATCGTTACAGCCTGCTTCATAGGCTGATTCCCTGTCGCTTTCGTATGCATTTGCCGTCAATGCAATAATAGGAAGATCCGGATTGTCTTTTCTTATAATCTTCGTTGCCTCCAGACCATCCATGACGGGCATTTTTATATCCATCAATATCATATCTATACCACCTGAAGCTACCTTTTCGACAGCTTCCTGTCCATTTGCGGCCCTTACAATATTATAATTCTTTTTCAGAATATAAGTCATAAGGATATAATTTCCATCATTATCTTCCGCTACAAGAATAGTTTTCATATAAATTCTCCTTTCTTAATTTATTATAGTTAGTTTATTTATTGATTATTTTTTCCATAGTTTTCCCATATCTTCCAGCGTCTTGCCCTTTGTTTCAGGAACTAACTTCCATACAAAGATGGCTGC
>NZ_CALMHT010000043.1 GCF_937863835.1 uncultured Prevotella sp. | reverse complement strand
TTTTATCATAAGATATGTTTTTAACCATTAAAAAGCCTGATATATCATCCTTTCGCGACTAAATATGTTAATAAACATATTCTTTATTTCGCTTTGTCCCGATATTCCGAAGGTGTCATGCCAGTATCCTTTTTGAAACAACGGCTGAAATATTTAGGGTCTGAGAATCCTGTCAGATATGAAATCTGGGATATCGGATAGTTGCTGTTGGCTATGAGTTCCTCTGCACGCTCAATGCGGATGTGGTGTACAAAGTCGATCGGCGACATACCTGTAATACTTTTGATCTTTCCATAAAAGACCGTACGACCAAGATTTACAGCTTCGGCAAGATCTTCTATTCTGATGTCTGCATTGGATATGTTCTCGTTCATATAATCGAGCAACTTCTTCATCATCTCCTTGTCTACGTCAACAATCTGGGGCGCTTCCAACTTGAATGTGGAACTGTCTTCCGGTACAATTTGTTCTATGTATGTCTGTTGCAGCATCCGTCGTTGATCGATGATATTTCTGACGCGTTGTTTGAGATATGTGGCACTGAATGGTTTGGTGATATAGTCGTCTATGCCCTCTTTGAGTCCTTGCAGGCGGTCGTCGAGGGATGCTTTTGCCGACAGGATAATAATAGGGATATGGCATATATCCTTGTTTTGTTTGATTTGATGCACCATCGTCAGTCCGTCCATGACAGGCATCATCACATCGGATATGATAAAGTCGGGCATTTCACGTTCAGCCATCTCCAGTCCTTTCTGTCCGTCTTCTGCCTGAATAATCGTATATTCGTTATCCAGAATACTGGTCAGAAAATACCGTAGGTCGTCGTTGTCCTCTACAATGAGCAGACGAATACTTTTATCATTTCTTTCTGGCTTTCCATCGTTTAGTTCGTTTATCGACTCTTCATCATTGGCAAAAACCTTTGCGTTTTCATCACTGATATACAGGTTGTGAGTCTTACTGTAGTCGAGCATCTTATTCACAAGGTCGAGCATCCATTGAGAATTGCGCTGTACCATTTCCAGATGATGACGGGCTTTCTCTTCCAGTCGACTGGTGTTCAGTACTTCTGTTACCGGTCCGCCGATAAGCGTCAGTGGTGTGCGCAGTTTATGACCAATCTCGGTAAAGAACCGGGTCTTCATGTCACTCATCTCCTGTTCCATCTGGGCTTTGTTGCGCAGGCGGTAGATGTATGCCGACACGTATACGATGCCGACGATGATCAGAACGTATAGAATCTTAGCCCAGACAGTTTCCCAAAACGTGGGTTGCGCATAGATATTGAGTACGCGTTGGTTGTCTACCCACACGCCGTCACTGTTGGTGCTTTTCACAACCAACCGCAGATGTCCTGGCGGCAACCTGTTGAATGATGCGCTATGGGCACCGCCCACATAGTTCCATTCCTTGTCTACGCCCTCTATCTTGTAAGCATAACGTATCAGATAATTGTCCGAATAATCCAATGCTGCAAAACTGATTGTTATGTTACGCCGGTCAGAAGGAATCGTCAGTTCGTTACTGTTCAGAATGGGTCGGGCTACAGCATCACCTTGATACTGTACACTTGTGAAAACGATACGTGGTGTATACTGACTTTTTTTGAGATGAGAAGGGATGAACGAAATGAAACCACCCATCGTGCCCGTCAGTATCACATCTTTTTGAATGTTATAGCATGGCTCAGCTTCAGAGAATTCTATATTCTTTCCCAGATCGTTTGGTCCGAATGGTTCTGTGTGTCCGTTTTTGGGGTCGTATTTGTTGATACTGCCTTCGCGGATAACCCACAGATTCCCTTTTCTGTCTTCTGACAGAGACAATACAATGCCTTCGTCATTATTAAACTGTTTCAGTGTTCTGAACAGTATCTTGTTCTGCAAAAGATTTCCTGATTGTATTTCCTGTACACCGCCCCCCTGTGTTGTCGTATAGATATGTCCGTTTCGCATAACAAGGGTCTGCATGACATCAGGAGAACTGAGCGATGTGGTATCATTCATGACATGCTTGTTGACATAAAATGTAATATGCCCGATTTGTGATATGTCGCTTCTGCATGTTATCAGTCCTTTGTTGGTCGATAAGAGCATGATTCCGTCCTTCGTATGTGTGATACGCCTTATCTTATTGTTTGCAGACGGATAATTCTTTAAAAGATTATTCGGATTATAAAATTTTATTCCGCCATCTGACAAGTATTCTGCGATGTCCAGGCCTTTGTTGTATGTACCGATCCATATCCTGCCGGATTTGTCCTCATCAAAACAATATATCTCGTTATGATTTAATGAATACTGATCTTTTGCATCGTTTTTGAAATGTCTGACCCCGCGGTTCGTTTCAATGATATAAATACCGTCACCTTTTGTTCCGATCCATAATCGATGTTTCGAATCCTCGAATATCGCGTAAACACCCATTGAGGCAAAGTTTACAGGGGTTGACTGTATGTTACCGTTGCGATTCATAAATCCGATACGCTTTAAATCATGGGAGAATACAGCCAATTGGCCATCATGCGTACCTGCCCAGACTTTTCCGGTATGGTCGAAGAGAAGCGCGCGCACTTCCTGATTCGACATTACATCAGTTTTATGGAAGTGTCGGTAGCCGAATTTTACAAACGTAAGGTCGTGTATACCGGTAAACCATAAATTATTCTGTTTGTCTATATAATACTTGATGACGGAAGGCAGGCATTCATTGGTCCTTGATGACAGTAACCTGTATGTGGTCAAACCTTTTGTGGCCTCGTCATAATAGCAGAAAGACCCCTTGACGGGTATCAGCCATATATGTTTGTTGATGTCTTCAATGAAAAGAGGTTCCTGACTGGTTGTCTTCTCTAAGTCATTCATCGGCTTGGTCATCATCCATCGGGTCTCTTTCTTTCGGATATCAATCATGGTGACCCCTTCACCTTCACCGAATGCCCATATCCTTTTCTTACTGTCCACGAAGAATTTATCTACATCCGGCGACGGTTGGTTGGGCGACTGTATGGATATGATACGAGTCTGTGCGGTGTTGGTATCGTACAATACGATACCCATATTCGTGGCAAGTATCATCGTATGACTGTCTAATGATGCCACCTTGTTTATTTTGTCAACACCTTTGGGCAGCGTCATTCTTTTTACTTGCCTTTGTCCGTTGCGGAATTCCACTAATTCTCCCTCTTTCGTACATAGGAAAGTTTTGCTTCCGACATGAACGATATATTCATATTGTTTATTAAAACGGATATTCTTGCCGTATATCATGGTCGTATGGTTGCCTATCAACCATTCGTTGCCATTGATATCCATAGTTATTTTTCTGATGTAATTGTCACATATATTATGGTCGGCCATGCTTACCCGGGTTATGCCGTCGGTCTTTTCGTAACTCTTGTCACAGATGCGGAAGTTTGCAACACGGTCACTACATATTGCCCACGTATAACCATTGGAGAGTGTGTATATATTACGGAATTGAATGTCCTGGTTATATTTGTCTTTTATGATTTTACTGACATTGATAAATCGGCATTCCTTGGTACTGAACAGATATAGTTTGAAATCATACGAGATACACCATATATCCCCATTGGTGTTCGGTTTGACCATTCTTATCCTGTTTGTGCTTAATACTTCATTCTCTCCGGGGGTGTCGCGGAAGGTCATAAATCGGTATCCGTCAAAACAGCAGATGCCATTCCATGTGGCGAACCACATCATATCGTCGTTGTTCTGGTTCATTTCCGATATGGTGTTAGCAGCCAGACCATCACGTATATTGAATGTCCGCACATCACAAAACGGTTGTGCCATGCAAACAGAGGCCAAGTTACATAGTAGTAAGATTAATACGGTCTTTATTTTCATTAATTAGTAGCTTTATTCGCTGCAAATATAGTATAAATCCAAAACAATTCAAAATAAAAGTGCATTCCTCTTTCAAAAGGAATGCACTTTTTTACTGAAAATCACATTGATTATTTGATCAGTCTGGCTTTATTGCCAATGATATAGACGCCTTTTGGCAGAGATTTGACCTCCTCTTCTTTGACGTTTTTCTTGATCAGTTGTCCATTGATATGATATACGTTGTTACTGTTTGTGCTTGTATAGTCGGCATTCAGGATACCGGTGGTGGCCGTTGTGAGAATCATTTTCCAACAAACCTGTTTACCGGCAGGGGTAAAAGTGATAGAACCGGTCTTTCCCTGTTCGAAAGTGATGGTGTAATCTTTCGTCGTAGTAGTACCTGCTGCATCTTTCTGAGGAAAAACATATTGTGTGGATGTGTATGTAGTACCGCCTAGTTCAGAAAGGTATGAATCCACATCTGCATAATTATCGTATCCTATGATTTCTATTTTGTCTATCGTGATACCTGTCGGTATGACGATTGTGTATTGCACACCATTTGAATATTTGATGCAATTATTGGAGCCGGCTCCGTATCCTTTCGATTTCGCATTTGTAATACTGAATCCGTTCGTAAAATTATAGGAGGATGTGGAATTGGTATCCATAGTGGCTGAAGACAGTTCATAACTGCTTGTCGCAGGTGTGGTCCCTTCTTCCTCTATATTTCCCATTGCTGTACCGCCAGCGTATTCATCGGTCGTGATGGTGCTTACCAGACTGTTCATGTAGTTTTCAAGATTGGTATAACCGTCACTGCCTACGGTACTGCCGTCTGAAGCATCATTCGGATTCAGACTGTTGGCTGTCTCCCATGCATCAGGCATACCGTCACCGTCTGTGTCGGTAGGAGCCGCCGTACTGTTGAGTGTAGGCCAAGCACTCCAGTCGCTTGCCGCATCTGCAGGTTTGTTGTCCTCCGGTGAATCAATGATGCCCGGCAGGTTCGTTTCATCACCGGTAAATTTACCCGATGTACCTGTATACGTAGCCACTCCATACATGGTGTCGTGTATCATCAGTGTATCGACCCAGTCGCGCGACATACTGCAACCGGCATATTTTACAACTTTATTGTATGCGTCATTGGCAGGATGTGTGGTCGTATGAATGAAGGCGATAGGAGAGGTGAGCTTGATTGTATCTTTGGTCACACTCGTATAAGTGCCGTCGTTGACACTTTCGTCAATCTGATTGTAGATGCCGTAAGTCCAGTTGTCATTGGTGACGATATCATATTTGCTGTTCACATTACCAGTGACATATAGGTGTCCCCACAAATGCAGGGCAGGAGCATAATCGGGATAAGTCGTTATATAAGATTGTGTCCTGACTCCGATGGCTGCGATTCTTTCCTGTATTGTAGCACTTCTTTTGGCTGTGGCAGGACCCGGTTTATAGTAGTTGTTTACGATATTCACGTTCATGCCTTCACCGCCGTAGCAGCCGTTGCCGCCCCAGTTGTAGAACACATTGTTACGCATATCCATCCGCTCGTCCAGTTGGGTGGTAGGTCTCGGACCTAGACGCGGTTCCCTACTGCCGTGATGGCACATCAGGTTATGGTGAAAACTGGCACCGCTTCCACCCCAGTTGCCGCCGTATCCGTGCGATCCCTTAGAGTGACCGGCATCCTGTAGACTCTGAGAGATAAGACACCATTGCACAGTGGTATTCTTGTTGCCCAGTACAGAACAGCATTCATCGATACTCCAACTGATAGAGCAGTGGTCGATGATGATATTAGCCTGGTCGAAACCGCCGAAGCCGTCCCAACCGTCAGCACCGTCTACGGTTACGTTGTGGTTGCCCAGACGAACACGTATATATCTTACGATCACATTATTCGCTTTGATGGCAAAAGGGTAGTCGGCCACGCAGATACCGTCACCAGGTGCAGTCTGTCCGGCTATGGTCACGTTAGCCTGATTAATATATAGTGCTGAAGTAAGATGTATCGTACCCGATACATCAAACACGATGGTACGTGTACCCGACTGGGTGACAGCGTATCTTAAAGAACCTTCGCTGGTGTTGTCTTCGAGTGTGGTGACGTGATAAACTTTACCACCGCGTCCACCGGTCACGTAACGTCCGAAACCTTCTGCACCTGGGAATGCCGGCGTCTTTTCTGTTGCCGACACATCCATGACGGATGCCATCATCAACAGACATGTTACGAAACTGAATAACCAGAATTTTTTTGTTTTCATTGTTGTTAGTTTTATTTTTTGGATTTGTTTGTTATTGCATCTTATGTATACCTTCCCATCTTACCATCCATTTTCCATTCTGTGGAAATCCTGGATTTTTGATGTCCGGACAACCGTCCCATCCGGCAAGCATCATGCCCACAGCCGTGAGCAGGGCACCATTGCCGGGCAGATATATCCTCAGCCGATTGTCTTGATAGTTATGACCGTTGACAAGATATGTGTTCTTTTGTGTATCCAGCATCAGTGCATCCACAGCTTTGTCAGGTTCACCCAGTCGGGCAGCGGTCATGGCGATCATTCCGTAGTCCCATCCCCATGTCGTCAGCCATGTCCAGTTGTTCTGTACCCAGTCGTATGTCTTCGCCATCTTCTCTTTGTCGATATGGCAATGGTCGGGCAACAGTCCGTAAGCGCCCAATACAGCCGGATGGTCTCTATGGTTACTGTCGATAAAGAGTGAATCGGATTGTCGCACAGGTAATCCTGCCGTATAGATACCATCCTGTTCAGGTAGTGGCGACATGTTATTGATGATGCGGTCCCATTCGGCGTTGCGTGGCATTCCCAACCGTTCGCGCCACTTCTGTGCCGTCAGCAATCCGTAGCACCAGTATTGCAGTTCGAAGGGTTCGTTGTAGGTAGTCTTCCAGTCTTTACATTCCTGCATCGCCGTACAGCCGCGCAACTCATACCGATTTGTGCTCGGGTTGTATGTCACATAGTCGGCCATAAATTCAGCCGTTGCGAATACCTTATCGGCGTATCTGTTTAGTATATCTTTCGCAGGCTTATGGCGATAAATTTCTTCAGCAAGATAAATGTAGTGAGGCTGCTGCCAGATGAGTAGTGAACCCACGCCCGACGGTGATTCTCCTGCCCACGGGTCGGTCATCTTCATCCATCTCACGCCTTTATAACCCTGTCTTTCAGCGATTTCTTTCGCATCACCGAAAGCGTTGTCGTACCACGCCAGTATGTTTTCCAGATATTCCGGATGATTCCAAAGAGAGAAATCTACCGTATGCCACCAAGTCATCTCAAGATGAGGTCTGCCGAACCAAGTATTATAAGTCAGTCCCGACTCCTGTGGCGGCATTCTGTTGGCACAGTTGATAGCCGTGAGATATTGTGACAGTACGACCCTCCGTTCCAGTTCTTTGGCTCTCGCATCGGTACATCCCGAGAAGTCGGCGATGCCCCCTTCTTTCCAGAATTTCTCCCAATATTCGGCCACCTCGTTCATTCCCTTCTCATATTTCACATTTTCCGATGTCAGGTCCGAGGGTTGATGATAAGGATTCGGCGTACCACAGATATATCTTTCGGTCACTTCCAGTTTACCCTCATTGTCGGCAGTGGGAACTAGTCTGAAAAGATGCTGACCGCCACATTTCAGTAGGGCGCCCCCTTTCCATTCCAGACGTATGTAGTACACGGTACTGTCTATCGTTCTCCTGACGACAGCATAGTCGGCACCCGATTCGATGATATCCGTCTTGTGCAGAGCCGCTTTGGTCCATTCGGCACCATCATCACTATGATTGCCGCTAGGATAAGGAAAACGGAATGCCACATCGATCATACCTTTTTTCAACAGGTTGCTCTCAACCTTGAATATCTCACAGTCGGTCGCAGGATGAACGGCAGTCTGTACCGCCACACCTTCACCGCTAACATTATATAATGAGTAGATTCGTCCGTTCCATAGGTTCAGACTTTGCGTAGGATGTGAGATATTACTGATACCCAACCGTTGTCCTTTGGCGTTGTAAAATTCCAGTCCGGTCTCCCCTAAGTTCAACCGATGAGGATTGGTTCGGTAATATTCGGTAGCTTCCTTCTTGCGTGCCTCTTTCCCGTCTTTATTTTTGAATTCCACGGCATACAATCCCGCTGCATGACCGTTGCCGGTATCCAGCATCTTATATGTCTCCTCCTTTTTATATCCATTCTTGTTAGGGAACGAGTGCCATCCCCAGTCGCTCATGGCACACAGGGGTACACCATTTCTGTAGGAAGAGGGGAAAGACTGTAGTCCCGTGATATCGACCGTAACAGCCAGATGACCGTTACCCACCGATAAGGACGAAAGCGAATCGACGGCAGTAACCAACGGATTATGCCGGGTTACCACCGCCTTCCTGTCAATCTGCTGGGCATAAGAAATGCCAGTAATTGCCAACAAACAACCTAAAATTATTTTTCTCAATTTGATCTTTACTTCGTATTCATTTTTTCCATTTCCAGTGAAGCCCAGATAAACGGACCTACGCCTTTTGCGTCGTTGTCACGTATCGGTTCACTGATATAATACTCGAACGAACCGTCGCGTTTCGGATTTTTCTGCGGTCCCAGTCCTGCCACAGCGCAGCAGTGAGTCAGAGATATCGTGGAATCGGCATTCACTTTGATAAAGTTGTCTAGTATCCCCTGATAAGCCTTTTTGCCGGCATCCAGGAATTTCTTGTCTTTCAGATATCCCATACGATACCCTTTCAGCAGGGCATAAGCGAACATGGACGAACAGGTAGCTTCAAGATAGTTGCCGTCTTTGTTTTTCACGTCCATCACCTGATACCACAGTCCCGTCTTCTTGTCCTGATATTTAATGACCGATGACAGTACCCTGTTGAGCAAGTCTACGACTTCTCCCTTACGGGCATAATCGTCAGGCAGTGCGTCGAGTATTTCTATCATCGCCATCGTCATCCATCCCTGGGCACGTCCCCATGTATGCTGAGACAATCCTGTCTCCGGGTTTGCCCAGAACATGGAATGCGTTTCATCCCATGCATGTTTCCATAATCCTGTTTTCTCGTCGTACGTCTTCACAGAGGTACTCATCAATTGTGTTACAGCGTCGTCATAGACTTTCTTTGTGTTTTTCTTCAGATATGAAGCTGATAGTGTGTAGAACGGCAGTCCCATATAGATGCCGTCGAGCCACACCTGATTTGCATAAATATTCTTGTGCCACCATACACCCTCGTTGGTCCGGGGCTGCTTTTCCAGTTGACTGAACAGCGTCTTGATGGCGGTCATGTTCTTCTTTTCAGGGAACAGCTGATTCATTCTCAGAACATATCTTCCCGTTCTGATCTGGTCGAGATTGTAATCCTTGATATCATAAGTACGGATATTACCCTTCGCGTCGATCATCGTATCCGTATATTCCTTGAGATAGTTTAATATCTCCGGATTCTTGTATGCGAGATAAGTGTCCAGCATCGATTCCATCTCGATACCCATTACATAGCTCCATTTCGGTTTGGTAGAGAAATCGAGCAGATAAGGATGTGCGTTTCTTTTCATCTCAGAGAAAGTCATCCACTGACTGTAATTGTCGTACGGTTTCTTGTCGAGCACCAAACTGCCGTTGATAAACAGGTTGTTCAGATTCACGTCTTTTGTTTTGCCCGTCATATAGTTGCCGCCCGATTCCACACCATTCCATTTGCAGTTGTTCACATTGATATTATATACGTTTGTCACCGTGTCGAGCGCCACAATCATCACACCATATTTGCTCTTTTCGCAAGTGACGTTGTCCACAAACACATTTCTGACGATCGGATTGAATCCGCGGCAGCAAATCTCGTTATGTTCATAGTCAAGATTGATTTTCAGGACAGCCTCCTTGCATTGTCCCACCTTAATATTACGTGCGTAGATATCCTCTATCACACCACCTCGGCAAGAGTTGGTCTTCAGTCGGAGCACACGTTCCAGGTTCGGACTGTCCATTTCGCAGTTTTCCACAAACACATTATTGCATCCACCTGATATCTCGGAACCGATAACCAGTCCGCCATGTCCGTCTTCCATCTTACAGCCTCTGACTATCATGTTTTTGCTTGGAATGTTCCATACCCGTCCGTCGGCATTTCTACCGCTCTTGATGGCGATACAGTCGTCGCCCGTATGGAATAGGCAGTTTTCTATCAGTACGTTCTCGCACGACTCAGGGTCGCAGCCGTCACCGTTCGGACCTTCGTTCCATATATGCACACCTCTTACCGTGATGTTCTTACTGAGAAGAGGGTGAATCACCCAGAAAGGAGAGCGCAGCAGTGTGACATTCTCTATCAGAATGTTTTCGCACATGTTCAGATTAATCAGTTGAGGTCTCAGACCGTCCTTCACACCAAACTTACGACTATTCATATCCACACCGTCTTCCGACATTTTCTGAAGACGTGCTCTACTTCCGTTTCTCTGACTTACGGTCTGTGCTTCCGTCCATCCGAACCGGGGGGCACCGCACCATTTCCACCATGTCTCGTTGCTTCCGTTACCGTCTATCGTACCTTCACCGGTGATACCGATATTCTTCGCTTTGTACGCATAGATAAGCGGTT
The DNA here is from genome assembly GCF_937863835.1 of uncultured Prevotella sp. Classification (GTDB taxonomy): domain Bacteria; phylum Bacteroidota; class Bacteroidia; order Bacteroidales; family Bacteroidaceae; genus Prevotella. The sequence goes on along the minus strand of NZ_CALMHT010000043.1, from coordinate 555 downwards.
GCAGATTCCAGCAGTCGAGACCTTCCCATCTTGTAGGAACAATCGGATACAGACTCGGGTCGAAAGCGAACAGCAGGGTAGCACCCTTTTCCACGACCAGGTTTACATTGCTTTTCAGCGTCAGAGCTCCCGTGTTCCATATTCCGGCCGGTACCACGACACGTCCGCCGCCCGCTTTGTTGCAGGCAGTAATGGCAGCGTTGATAGCCCTTTGGTTGATTGCGGCTTTATACTTCGTGTTAGCGCCGAATTTGGTAATAACGAATGTTTTGTCGTTGAACGTCGGTTGCTTGACAGCCTGTTCGATTTCTTTGTACTTGGAATCCCATGCAGACGCCATCGTCAATAAAGGTAACATCAGGCAAAGCATCAATGTCATTAGATGTTTCATAATTCTTTTTTTGATTTGTATTAAATTTATTTTTGTGCAAATTTAGTAAATCTAATCAAATATAGAGTATAAAATTTTATCTGAAAACTATTATTTTTTATCAAAAACGCCTTTTTTATCCCAATATTTCGTGTTTTTGTGCACATTTGGCTTTCATCAACGAT
>NZ_CALMHT010000042.1 GCF_937863835.1 uncultured Prevotella sp. | reverse complement strand
CATGTTCAAGTCTAAACGTGTCGGTACCAACTATAAAGTATTCGATTTCCTGAAGTTCCGCAGCATGTACACAGATGCCGATAAGCGTCTTCGTGAGTTGAAGAAGAACAATCAGTATGCATCCAGTTCGGAGACGGAACCTGCACCCGCTGCGACGCCGTCTGTTCCTGAAGCTGACAAAGTACCGATGGATAGCGGCATACCTGCCGACCTGATGATCAGTGATGATGAAGTGATGCTGGTAGGAGATGATTTCGTTATCTCCGAAGATGTATTCAACAAGCAGAAGAACGACGACATCACCAATGCTTTCGTCAAGATAGAGAACGACCCCCGTGTGACGAAGGTCGGTCGCATTATACGCAAATTCAGTATTGATGAACTGCCGCAGCTTTTCAATATTCTTCGGGGCGATATGTCTATTGTGGGCAATCGTCCGTTACCTCTTTATGAAGCGGAGAAGCTCACAGCCGACGAATACATCGACCGTTTCATCGCTCCAGCCGGACTTACCGGTCTTTGGCAGGTAGAGCGTCGCGGTATGGGCGGTAAGATGTCAGCCGAAGAACGCAAACAATTAGATATCACTTATGGGCGGACATACAATTTCGCCCTTGATATGAAAATCATATTCAAGACACTAACAGCGTTTATCCAAAAGGATGACGTATAAACTATACATTATTAAATACCGAACATGAAAAAACAACTCTTTATAACCCTCTTGATATCCTGTGCCACGACCGGCATTGTCTCAGCACAATCGTACAACGACAGTGGCATCAGTGCAGGCTTCTTCGATTCGAGTAATGGGACTGGCAACATCAATTTTACCAATTTTCATTTACCACCATTGGCGGTATTGTTTGAAAACGCCAAACAGAATCCTCAGATTTTGTCGTTGGCAAAGGCGGAAGAACTGGCAAGAGCAGAAGTATTGAAACAAAAAAAACATATATTCACCTACATTAGCGGTCATGCCAGTTATAGTTATGGTATGACAGATATGTGGGGTAACAACTCCACCACATACAATCCTGTTGTTTACCAATATCAAGGCAGTAAACAAGCTTATTGGAATGTCGGTGCGAGTCTAAGCATACCAGTCGAAGATATTTTAGATCTCGGGCAGGCTGTAAAACGCAAAAGACTGGCAGCAGAACAGGCAGAATATAATAAGGACATTATGTTCGACCAACTTAAATTACAGATAGCAACATTATATATTAAAATTACGAATGACCTTGTTGCCTTAAAATCTGCAAGTGAAAGCGCAGCTGCTTCACAAGGAGCAGGAGCATTAAATCAGGAAGACTTTCATAATGGCAATATGGACATTGCAGGTTTCGCACAAACTAAAGAAAGAGAAGCAAGTGCAGTATCTCAATATCAAACTATGCAGACATCAATAACCACAGATATTATCACGCTAGAAATTCTCACACATACACCTATTATAACCAATTCCACCACCGATGTAACACTTGAAAGTTATAAAGACAAAGATACGAGAGACTTACAGAAGAAGCAGGCCGCTGAAGAGAAAAAAGAACTGAATCAGCGAATCAAAGACGACAAAAAAGCGGAACAAGCCATTGAAGCGAAAGAGAAAAAGGCTGCAGAGAAAACTTTGAAAGATAATAAAAAGAACGCTAAAAAATAAAGAATATGGATGTATTTAGATATGTAATCAGATTACTTTACCGCATTCGCTGGTATTTGGTAATTTTGCCATTGATTGCCCTGATCATTGCGTGGTTTTCGACACGCGATATGGATCGACAATATGATGTGTCTAGCACTGTATATACTGGTATGATTACAGGTTATAATATTGAAGGTGGCTCGGGCATTACAGGTGGAGATCCACAAGCTAACATCAATAATCTGATGTTGATTATTACGACCAACAGTACACTGCAGGAAGTATCTCTTCGTCTGTTCGGTCGTTGTATGATGTATGGTGACCCGAACAAAGATAACAATTACATCAGTGCGCAGCATTTCCGTGAACTCAATGCGACTGTTCCTGCAGAAGTCAAGGCATTGATTAACCATAATAGTGAAGCTGCAACTTATGCGAATCTCAAGGCTTACGAGAAGCCTGCAACCGACAATTATCTATACGGTCTGTTAAATTATCATCCGTGGTTCGGCATTAACAACATATCAGCCAAGCTCAAAGTTACGCAACTAAATAGTAGTGACATTATTAATATTGGCTATACTGCGAATGATGCCGGTATAGCATATAATACTGTGGATATTCTGAATGATGCCTTCACTAAACAATATCAGGATATTCGATTTGGTGAGACCAACAAGGTAATCAAATTTTTCGAACGCGAAGTTGCACGTCTGTATAAAATATTATGCGGAGCTGAAGATGAACTGATTAAATACAATGTTGATAAACGTATTATCAATTACGGTGAACAGACAAAGGTTGTAGCAGGACTGGATGCGACACAGCAAACATCTGATAATCAGCAATTGATGGACTATACGACAACTAAAACTTTGATGGATTATTTGGAACGCCAATTGGGAAATCGTGCAAAGATTATTCGTTCCAACAGACAGTTTACCGACAAAGTCAACGAGATTTCCAAGCTTCAGTCACGTATTTCCAATCTTCGCCTGATGAGCAGTGAGGGCGGCAGTAACAATGCCGATGCGCAGGAAGAATTAGCAAAAGCCCAAAAGCAACTTCAGAATACAACGACGAGTGTAAAAGGATTAACCAAAGACATAGAATCTTCTTCCTATAGTACCCAAACAGGTGTAAAAGCCAATACAATGATTGATAAATGGCTTGAACAGGTACTTCTCCTTGAGAAGACAAAAGCAGAAATGTCCGCTCAGGATATCATGCGCCATAATATCGATAAACAGTTCCTTTATTTTGCACCTATCGGCGCAACTTTGGCACGTAAAGACCGCCATATCGGATTCGTAGAAGGCAACTATATGGCCATGCTGAATGCACTCAATGCAGCCCGTCTGCGCCAGCGTAACCTTCAGATGACCACGGCTACCCTGCGTGTTCTCAATCCACCATTGTTCCCGCTCAATGCGGAGCCGACCAACCGTATGATGATTTTGTTATCAGCATATCTGCTTACATTCCTATTGGTAACTATATACTTCTTCATCATCGAGATTCTCGACCGTACACTGCGAGACCGTATGCGATCGGAACGTATCACCAAGATACCAGTGATGGGATGTTTCCCGAAAGAGAGTAATCTCCGTTATCGTAGGTTCAACAAGACCATCAGCGACATGGCGATGCGTCATCTCAGTAAGACTATTCTCCCCAATTTTAAGACAGGGCAGCAGAATGTCATCAATCTGCTTTCTACAGATGCCGGTAATGGGAAAAGCTATCTGGCATCCGAACTGGAGAATTATTGGATATCAATAGGCTTACAGGTCCGTCGTCTCACTTACGATGAGGATTTCCTTGCCGAAGACAGTAGATATATCATGGCGAAAGACATCAAAGATCTCTGTCCGGATATCCTTGAGAATGAGATAGCAATTGTGGAATATCCTAACCTTAACGACCATTCTATTTCATCTGCGTTATTAAATATGGGTACGGTCAACCTAGTTGTTACCCGCGCCAACCGTACATGGAAAGATGTGGACCAGAAAGCGTTGAAAGAGATTGAATCACAACTTACAAATAAGAATTCACTCTTTATGTATCTGACCGAAGCGAGCCGTTATGCAGTCGAAGAATTCGTTGGTCAGTTACCGCCTTATTCACGACTGAACAACTTTGTTTACCGTCTATCTCAAATGGGATTGACAGCTACAGAAAATAGTCACTCATTATAGAAAAGAGCATGAATCATATACAAGCCAACGGAATAACAGGATATATGAAGGAAAACGGAGGAAGAGCAATTGTGCTCTTTCTCCTTTTCTTACTTGCCATATATGAGTTATTGACCAGTGGATTGAATAATTTTGCTATCGTTTGTGCTTTGCCATTGATAGCATTGGCTGTATATATTGGTTTCAAATACAAAATGTTTATTTTTTGGTTTCTGTTCGTTTTCAACTATTTCGTTATGTTCTTTTCCAAGATGGGGTATTTAAACATACAAGCATCCTTGCCTAATGAGCTAATGGAATTATTACTGATTTTTATTGCCATCATAGATTACAGTGATTTTAAAGGTAAAAATTTAAATAACCTTATGCTTTTAGCCTTGGTAATATGGGTGGGATTTTGCACCTTGGAAGTATTAAATGACACTTGCGACATAGGTATCAATATCAATGCATGGTATAAAGGTGCACGACTCATGGCTTTCCAACTGTTATATGCATTTATCGTATGCTCATTATATATCAACTCACCCAAACGATTAAAACAATTCTTGTATGCATGGGCTATTTTATCTTTTTTTGCCGTCTATTGGGCATGGAAACAAAAAACATTCGGATTTAATGCCGCTGAAAATAATTGGTTATATGCTCAGGGACATATCAGACAGCATTTCGTAAATGGCATTATGAGATACTTTTCGGTATTTAATGATGCGGCAGTCTTTGGTTGTCACATGGCTGCTGCTTCAGTTGCCTTTTACATCATTAGTATCACATCCAAACTTAAAAGGGATAAAATATTTTTCCTCATCTCAGGAGTTGCCTGTACATGGGCGATGTTTACATCTGGTACGAGAACAGCCATTTTTTGTATGATAGTTGGATTTATACTATATATCTTTTTATCCAAATCCGTCAAAATTGCAGTGCCTGTTACTATAATATTTGGACTTTTTATCTGTATGCTTGCATTTACCAAGATTGGTCAAGGGAACAATCAGATAAGAAGAATGCGAACAGCCTTCGATAAAAATGATGCATCTGCAAGTGTCCGTGATGTCAATAAGGAATCAATGAAAAAGTATGTACGGGATGCGCCATGGGGTATGGGTATTGGACTATTTACAAATGACATTCCTGCTTTTAACAAATATAAAATACTATCAGAAACGCCACCTGATTCTGAATACGTTTTTATTTGGGTTCACACTGGAGTTATAGGTATTACAGTATTCATTATCACAACGATCTTAATGCTTTTCGGAGCATGTTGGGTTGTATTGTTCCGCATCAAGAACCGATCTCTTTGTGGAATTGGGGCTGCTTTCTGCTGTGCCTTCGTCTCCATTCATTTAGGCGGCTATGGTAATCAGATATTAATGCAGTTCCCCAATGTGATTATTTTCTATGGAGGATTAAGTCTTGTCTACATATTACCACTCATAGAGAAAGACTATCAAGCACTTGAAAATAATCAATTGAAACTACAAGCAGAAAGAAAAGAAGCAAAACTAAAAAAGAAGCGTGAATCCAGAGTATGACATATCCATCATTACAGTCAATTATAATGGTTTGAAAGATACATGCGAACTGATTGACTCCATCCCTTTTGATGAATACTCATTAGAAGTGATCGTGGTGGATAATGCATCAAAAGAAAACGAAGCTTCTACTATACAAGCGAGATATCCAAAAGTAAAAGTAATACGCAGTGATAAAAATTTGGGATTTGCTGGAGGCAATAATCTCGGAATAAAAAAAGCGAAAGGTAAATATCTTTTCTTCATCAATAACGACACGTACTTTAAAGACTTTAATATAAAAGCTCTCATATCCCGGTTGGAGTCCTCACCGAATATAGGTGTCGCATGTCCCAAAATAAGATTTTCCTGGGGCAATCAGCCTATACAGTGGGCTGGATACACGAAGTTATCACCGTTTACAGTACGCAACAAAGCCATTGGTTTCAATGAACCAGATCACGGACAATACGATGTAGCGCATCCCACTCCTTACGCCCATGGCGCAGCCATGATGGTAAAAAGAGAAGTGATAGAAAGAATCGGAATGATGCCCGTTGTTTACTTCTTGTATTACGAGGAAGTGGATTGGTCTATGCAAATTACTGAAGCCGGATACCAGGTATGGTACGAACCTGCATGTACAATCTTTCATAAAGAGAGTCAGTCCACAGGACAGAACAGTCCGTTGCGTTCATATTATATCAAACGTAACAGACGACTGCTCGTCAAACGCAATTACAGGGGGGTCAGCAAATACATAGCATTGCTGTACCTATATATAATAGGATTAAGAGGTCTATTGAAGAAAATATAAACAATCGAATATGAACATATCATTCTGGATCATACTATATATTATTGACGGACTATTATTTATACCGATAGTCCTGACCACCTTATATATGCTCATATTTGCCACGGCATCGTTACTAGGACATCGCAAGATAGTACCGAAGGCAAAACATCAAAACCGCATTGTTATATTAATACCGGCATACCGTGCAGATAAAACGATTATGCAGACCGTATTGTCTGTCTTAGGTCAAAGTTATCCACAACGCCTGTTCGATATCACTGTCATTTCCGATCATCAGGACGAAATAACCAACTTCCGCCTGGCGCAATTGCCAATAACCCTTGCCGTGCCCAACTTTGAAAGTAGCACCAAAGCAAAATCATTGCAGTTTGCCATGAAGAGCTTACCCGCATTCAAAATTTATGATGTTGTACTCATACTGGATGCCGATAATGTGGTAGCACCGGAATTTCTCGATGCAGTCAATGATGCTTATGAAGCAGCCGGCACGAAAGCGATTCAGCTACACAGAGTATCCAAGAACCGTGATACGGCGGCTGCACGTTTAGATTCCATTTTTGAAGAAATCAATAATTCCGTATTTCGTCTAGGGCACATCAACATGGGACTATCTTCAGCCATTACCGGCTCAGGATTAGTATTAGACTTCAACTGGTTCAGTAAGAATGTAGGCAAATTAAAGACAGCTGCGGAAGATAAAGAACTGGAAGCGCTACTGATGCAGCAACAGGTATTTGTCGACTATTTCAATGACGTTTTCGTCTACGATGAAAAGACGCGAAGTACAAAAGCATTCAACAAGCAACGGGGACGTTTTGTCTCTACCCAGTTTCATACAGCAATCAAAAATATGAGATATCTCATTCCCTCACTTTTCTCCAAGCGATACGATTATGCAGACAAAATACTCCAGTGGATGCTTGTTCCCCGTACAGTGCTCATAGCACTTATAACGTTAATGAGTTTGGTACTACCTTTCATTTATATGACCCTAGCTATCAAATGGTGGGTCACTTTTGCAGTCGTTATGTTTGCCTTTGCCCTTGCCACTCCTGATTATTTAATGGACAAAGATTGGGATAAATCTTTCTTGAAAGCGCCATTCCTGATGTTATGGGCGCTTATCAATCTACTGAGAATGAAAGGCGGAAAAAACAAGTTTGTACATAAAAACAAGACAAATAACTATCAAGTATGATTTGGACGCTCATACATATCATCGACCTGTTGCTATGGTTCTTCATAGCAGGTTCCGTTATGTATGTATTTTTTTTCTCTCTGGTTGCCACATTCCACAGAAAAAAGAAAAAAGGAGCGAATCCTATATCTAAAAAGAACAAATTTCTGATTATATATCCTGCATACAACGAAGATAATGTCATCAAGACAACAATAGAGAACATTCTCAAGCAGACCTATTCCAAGAACTACTATGACGTAGCTGTCGTATCCGATCACATGTCTGATTCCACAAATGCATGGCTCGCTATGCAACCGGTCACCCTCCTCACTCCTATTTTTGAGAAAAGTTCCAAGGCAAAAGCTATGCAATATGCGATAAACCATATCAAAAAGGATTACGATTACACGATTATTCTTGACGCTGACAATATAGTGGATCCTGACTTTCTGGAGAAGTTGAATGAAGTCTGCCAGCAAGGCAGTAGAGCTATACAATGCCACCGATGTGCCAAGAACACTGATAATGACATTGCAATCTTAGACGGGATCAGCGAAGAAATCAACAATACCATATTTAGGAAAGCCCACAACTACATCGGTTTATCATCCGCATTGATTGGTTCTGGCATGTGTCTCAATTACCAGTGGTTTAGAAAAAATGTACATCAACTGTCTACAGCAGGAGAAGACCGTGAACTCGAAATTCTTTTAATAGAGCAGAACATACATATACATTATGAAGATAACATATATGTATATGATGAAAAAGTAAACAATACCAACAACTTCCAGCGGCAACGATTACGCTGGATGACAGCGCAAATCCAATGTCTGCTTAATATGTTTCCTTTTACGCTCAGAGCCATTAAGAACAAGAATATCAACTTTATAGACAAGACCATACAGCAGGCGCTTATCCCCCGTTCAATACTGATTGTGTTTACACTCGTCATGGCAATATGTATGAATGTTTTTATTAATGCATGGGGTACAAAGTGGGTGATCTTGTTTTGTATTGTTTGCTTAAGCACTATATTAGCTGTTCCTCCTTATATGCGTAAACAGTCAGTGTTACGTAAAGTCATAAAGTTGCCTAACCTTGTATATAAGATGCTTCTTAATATAAGAAAGATAGATAAGAGTTCTACTGATTTCATCCATACAGAACATAAAGAATAAAAATAAAAAAAAGGTATGACGTATATCGTAAAGAAGATAATAAAAAAAATAAAGAATATTTATAAACGAATATATTCACATATTTTTCTAACGAAATATCCGTTACTCAATTCTTATCTCAGAAAAAAAAGGATTGCCCAAGGAGATGTCGGCATTATTTTTATGCTTCACCGGATTGCGGATAAGGATGACACGAAATTGCCTCCCAATGAGAATCTTAAAATTTCTCCAAAACAACTACAAAAGACAATTGACAAATACCGCCATGCAGGATTTGACTTTCTGTCATTAGATGAAATATATCAGCACATCACCAATCAGACATCCTTTAGTAAGCCATTTGTTGCATTCACAATTGATGATGGGTATGCAGATAACTTTAATCATGCATACCCGATATTCAAGAAAAATAATGTTCCTTTCTGCATTTATATTGCGACTGACTTTATTAACAAGAAAGCAATACTCTGGTGGTTTAGTATAGAAGAACTCATCATAAATAATGATTATGTTTTTTTTAATAGCAGCAAACTAATATGTCAAACGAGACAGCAAAAATGGGATGCTTTTAGAATCATCAGAGAATTCATCATCAAGTGCGACCAAAAAAACTTAGAGACTGTTTTGAACAAAAGTTTTGCCGAGTATCAGATTGATTGGCATCGACCTATTCTTGATTACGGAATGAATTGGGAGCAAATATGTGAACTATGCAATGACCCTCTATGTACAATTGGAAGTCATACCAAATCACACGCATCGATAGAGAATTTAAACAGAGAACAAATTTTAGAAGAAATAGAAAATGCGAATAATGAAATTGAGCAAAATATAGGAAAAAAGGTTAGGCATTTCTCCTTGCCATACGGAAAATCCCCGCATATTGATGTTGAGTCTATTTATGAAAAATTAGGACTACAAACAATTGCATACGCAACTGGTGGACCAATCAACGCTCATATTGCAAAAAAAACAAGAAGTTTCGTTTACCTACAAAGATTTTCACTGGAATTATCATGAAAATATTTAGTATAATCACAGTCAATTTTAACGATGTAAATGGTCTAAGAAAGACTATTGAAAGTGTTACTTCACAAAAATTCGAATCATTTGAATACATCATTATAGATGGCGGCTCAACAGATGGTAGTCTTGAAGTAATTAAAGAACACGATGCTTTGATAGACCATTGGGTTTCTGAACATGATAATGGCATTTATCCGGCTATGAATAAAGGTGTCCATTTTGCTCATGGGAAATACTTGAATTTCATGAATTCAGGGGACGTATTTCACAATGAAGATGTCTTAAATAAAGTATATGCTGAAATCACGAATGAAGATATTGTTATCGGTAATTGTTACATAGCAAATACGAATCATCCATATAGTCACTTACGCCAAAGCCAATGTGTAACAATGATGACTCTGATGAAGGAAATCATCAACCATCAATCAACATTTTATAATAGGACAATCTTTGAAAAACATCTGTATGATGAACAATTAAAGATAATTGCAGACTGGAAACTGAATTTGGAGTCAATCATTTTTGATAACTGCAAAGTTAAGATAATAAATGTATTTGTTGCTGATTATGATTTGTCAGGAATTAGTACAACAAACTCTATTTTGTTCCAACAAGAAAGAAAGAAGGTTCTGGACGAACTAATACCCAAACGAATCCAACAGGATTATGAACGACTCTATACAGACGAAGAGCTGCCTATCGTAACACTCCTACCCCAACTCAAAGAAAGTTGGCGACTACAAAGATTTGTCTATCGCTTCACGAAGTGGTTATTAAAATTCAGAAAATAGATGGATATCAGTATCATCATACCCGTATATAATACGGAGAAGTATCTGAAGCGTTGCATTGATAGCATTATCAGGCAACAGAACGTTACCATGGAAATCATTTTGGTAGATGACGGTTCTACGGATACTTCACCACAGATTTGTGACGAATACGCTAGCAAATACAAAAACATCCATGTACTTCATATCACTAATTCGGGTCCGGCAACAGCAAAGAACAAAGGGATGAAGATAGCACAAGGCGACTACATTGCCCTAACTGACAGTGACGATGCCATGAAACCTGACATGCTCGGTGAAATGGTACGTGCGGCTCGTGAGCACAAAGCCGACATCGTATGCTGTAATTATCTACAAATAGATGAGAAAAGAAACATTTCACATACAGAATGTTCCAATCAGACAATTGTTCTCGACCATGAACAGGGACTGATCCATCTTCTAGGAAAAGATAAAATCTACTCACAATGCTGGACGAAAATCTATCATAGGGATTTTTTGACGGCGAACAGCATCAAGAATGAAAACGGTCTTCGCACGGAAGAAGACTTCATTTTCAATATCAAGGCATTCGGCAGATGTACCAGATCTGTGATTGTCGACAAGCCTCTCTATATCTACACATACAGAGAGCAATCCTTGGCCCACGATTATTTCCATCAACATATCAGTCAATTCATTGACAACAGAATACTAAGGGTGAACATCACAGACCATCTGATGAAAGGTGAATCAGACTTAATTGTCGAATGGAGCCATGCCCATAACATCATGTATTACAATGAATTGATAGGCAAGGTTGCACTATTCCCTGAATATTTTCAGGACAAGCGTATTCAAGTAGTTTTTGCTTATATCAGGCAACATCGAGATATATTGCTCAGTCATCTGAATCTCTGCGGATTCAGCAAATACGGGGCACTACTCATCCTACACCTGCCCATCTTTCTTTATATGAGATATCGAAAAGGAAAAGCAATGTAGTCATTGCTTAAGATAAAGAAGAAACAGTTTCATAAAACATTTGATGCCCAGAATCTTCGCTGCATACAACCATATCTTCTCGGTATTTTCCGAACGTGATATTTCCCTTAACGAAGGGGAAATATGGATTAACTGCTGTTGTTGAATACTTATATCCGCCTGTGGACATTCCTCTTTGGCCTGAATGAGTCGACGTAAAATGCGAGTAAAAGCCAAGACCTTCTCTGTCGTCATCGTCGGATAATTCTTAAACAATTGGTATATCGTATAATGAGCATTGAATAAATCGATATGCTTGTCAAAAGAATAATGATAAGTATAGGAATCGGCCCTATTCCGTTGGTAATAATACATCCCCTTTTCCGATATATACACTTTTTTTGCCCGTTGACAGAAGGTAGCAGCCAGTCCTGTATCTTCAGAAATATGACCAACATTAAAGGTAACACCATTCCAAATTTCCCTTCGGAAGATTTTATCGCATAGTGTATATTCGATAGGAGTACCCGACCACCATGCTTTGAAGATTTCGTCGCGTCCTGAATAAGTAGCACTATCATGTAAAATGACATCCACAGCATGATTATCATCAATATAATTACAATAAGGATATTGTAGTATATCAACGTCTGGATTTGCTTCAAGGTATTCGACATGTACTTCCAAGGTTTCTTTAGACAGAAAATCATCTGGATCAACAAATGTAACATATCTTCCTTTAAACACTTGGAGAGCAGCATTACGGGCAGCACTGACACCTCCATTCTGTTGATGAATCACAACCACCCTTTCATCCTCACGCGCATATACATCAATCATCTCTGAAGAGCCATCCGTAGAGCCATCATCCACAATAATGAGTTCTAAGTCCTCATACGACTGTGTCAGTATGCTTTTTATACTGCGGTCCAAATATGCTTTTACGTTATAGACTGGCATTATAATTGATAATTCAGGTTTCTTTTTCATAATTTTTATTATTTCAATCTATTTGAGTTCATTACAAGTAACATCTATATATCCGAATATGAAATCAGTTTAATTCCATATTTGTCCATTAGTAATTCTTTTGAAAAACTTTTTAGAGCTTCATATTCATTTATACGATCAAGCCAAGTAGGATTTCGTATTTTTAGTTCTTCAGAAAGAACAGCAGGATGAACATGTAATTCACTGACTCCCTTTTTAATGTTACAAAAATACCGATGTAGTAATTCTCGTTTCTGTTTTACACTTTCATGCAGAGGTGAAGAATAAGGAATTGTAGAAACAAAGTCCGGACAATGAAGGTTGAAGTATTTATTCATAGCCCATGCATATAGTTGGATTTTCCGCCCTGGATATACATCACGAATACCATCAAGATTATATTTTTTAGTTGAGTGTCTAAAACCTATTTTCCTTTTTAGCTTTAAGCGGAAGAGAGCTTTATAAAAACATTTATATCCGCGAAAACCTAAATAAGGAATTACACTATACATGTGATTGTCTATATGCGTGAAAACAATGCCATCATCTTCTATCTTTTTTAATTGAGCATATATCTCATTAATGATATCCTCATCAGAGGCATTATAACCCAAATCACGATAAGAGCAATATAACACTCCATTCTGATCTTCGAGAGATTTAGCGTGAGCAACACTCGAATATGTAATTTTATTTGTGTTTTCAAATCCATCACATGTTAGAGTAAGATGTACTCCAATATTCTTTAATCCGAATTTATTAATGTCTTGTATTGCTTCTTCGTATGCTTTGCCATTAGCCATCAATGATGTCGAAGATACAATACCTTGAGACATTAAAGAGCATATAGCTTGATTAAACTCTAAAGACAAGCCAAAGTCATCAGCATTAATAATAAGATATTTACCATTCATAATTTATTTTGTATTTTCATTCTCCTATAATACATATAAAGATATGTTGGCATGTATTTCAATAAATAGCAGCCTAGTTTTGAAAAACCACATTTCCAATGATATTTTGTGAGTACATCCCAATGTTTTCTTATATACGAAATGGTCTCATAAGTTCTATTATCAAGAAATAGAGATGGGAAAGTAGTTATTCTACCGATGAGTTCGTTAAAATACATAATATTTTGTAAATATGCCCATTCCATTAGTTTTGGACATTCCTCATCAACTGTCTTTTCAATTAATTGTGCTCTATAAAACCGGTTACTTATATATTCATTAATATTCTTTTTAAAGTAGCTGTGAGATAGAGAGTCTTCTCTATAGTTAATTCTATAAAAACATTTATCTACAATGACACAACAAGTGCATTTTGCAAAAGCTTTGATATTCATAATAAAATCTTCGTCTGTTTTAAGTCCGTCATCATGATTCAGATTGTTTAAATGTAAAAGGTCTCTTCTAAAAATTTTCGTAACAGAACCAGTATAGATTAGATCCTTGGATAGGAGGCGACGAATCGCTTCTTCTTTATCCAATACTAATATTTCATCACTGCATTTTGTATGGCTTACATTTCCATGGCTATCAACATCCTTGAAATTGCAACAAATGATTTCAGAAGCACAATTTTTGCCAGCATTAATCATTTCTGAAAACATCGTTGGCTCTAATTCATCATCGCTATCTGTAAATGAAATATAGTCCCCGCTTGCTATTTTAAGCCCAACATTCTTTGCTGTTGCAGGCCCAGAATTTTTGATATGAATGGTATGAATATAGAAATATTTACATGAATACTCGTCACATATTCGACCAGAAGAATCTGTAGAACCATCATCAACTAAGATAATTTCTTTTGAAACTATTTGTTGGTTGATTACACTATCAACACATTTACTCAAATAATTTTCAGTATTATATACAGGGATTACAACACTAATGTCTATCGTATTTTGAGTATTAACCATAATTCTACTGCGTTTAAATTTTTGAACTCATCTGATAGGATGTAACATCTCTAGAGAAATTTTTGTTCTTTTTCTGCCAACAATTGATTGTTTATAATCCATAGTGAAATAACAAATGATATATGCAAAAATACGAAAAATATAAGTAAGTTCCAAGCAAAAGAGGCGATAAGTATGCGATAACTCTCTTTTTTTATGAGTTATCGTACCCCTATCGGCTATTTTCATATCAATTCTCGAAACAAATCATCAAACGACACGACACCTCATGAATGAATGCTTCAAACAATATATTCATCTATGATATGATTAAGTTTTGTACAAAAACACTAAAACGCATCGATAGTATTTGTATTCCGGCTATCAAAGTAAAGAAGATGATTGCTAACCTACATAATTTCCCTGCCATATATTTGCAAAGAGCTATTTATTTATGTACCTTTGTAAACAGAATAAAGCTGGATTAGTACAGATTTAGAGGCGAAACAATAAATTATGATTACATTAAATTCTAATATTTGCTTTTCATTTATCATAAGCATTTTATTCTTTATTTTGATTTTTCTTGGGATTAAAAGAAAAGACGAATCATGTGTCGACATCTTTAATAGAGATAACACTTCGGCACTTAAAGGTATCTGTGCTTTGATTGTAATGTTCCACCACTTCTCACAACACCTTATTTATGGTGGAGATCCCATTCACGTCATCTACCTTTATCATCGATTTGGTGGGCACATATCGGTTGGTATGTTCCTATTTATTTCGGGTTACGTCTTGACGAAGAAATTCCTTACTGATAAAAATTATTCTGACGCATACATACCTAAGCGACTACTTCGTTTGTATATACCTTTTGCTTTTTGTGTTATTTTCCAGTATGCAGGAACAAATGTACCATTAGACAAAGTTTTTTGGGGCATCATAACATTCAGATACTATTCTTCAGCAACACAACTTTATGATCCATGTTGGTTTATGATATGTATCGTCTATTTGAGTTTAGCTCTTTATGTAGCTTGGTCGATCTCACATAAACATGTAGGATTATTGCTCTTTCTATTTTCAATAGCTTACATAACGGTCTGCTTATATTCTCACTTAGGTGGTTTTTGGTATAATACGGTATTGTGTTTCCCATTAGGGGGTGCACATATTGCCGCTGCAATATGAACGGAAAATTCTTTTTTGAACAAAAGAGACCGTTATTAATATTATGTTTTTTAATCTTCATAGTATCATTCATTGCTATCATACATTACGGATGCATCATTTACCTTCAGATTGTATGTAGTATAGGATTTGTCTCATTTGTTTTTCTATCGTTAGAATATGTCAAGTTCCAATCAAAATTTTTGAATTTGATTGGAGGATTCTCTCTTGAAATCTTTTTAGTTCATTCCGCTGTATATAATAAATTTTATACAACATTCGATACCCGCAACCAGTTCACCATTGCTATAGTGATTTCGTTGAGTTTATTAGTTGCTTATGTAGTCCATTTGGCGAGTGCGGCTACTACCAAATATACGAATCTTTTTTTACAATAGCGTTAATCGTATTTTTATGACCTAATGTAATTTCTATCACATTGCCAAGCACAATCATAAATGATGTAAGAATCTAGTAAGAAATTCTCCAAAAGAATTTATATTATCAGATTTTATTACTATGTTTGCCATGTCATAAGTTTACTATATTAGTTTATGCAGCACTAAGATAGGTAAAATGTCTGACATAGCCAAGCATTAATGTTCTTTTGTTAATCAAGCTTTTGTGCTATTAAAAATATAAAAGCTGCAGAATTAAGAAAAATAATATTATGAGAAAGAAAATTAGTGATGAAAAATTATTCAAGGATCATAAGAGTTTATTCTATTCATGCCCTATAAAGAATGATTTTCCTAGTATCGAACTTAATATAAAAGGAAACGATAATCAAGCTAATATATTAGGAAATGGGCTTGTAATCCTCAATCGTATTAAAAAGGATAGTATATGCTTCGTTGGTCTTAATCCTTCTATACCCGAAGACATGGATCCAAGTGGGCTTTATGATAAAATAAATGTAAAATTTGATGATGATAAGGTCCATTATAATTCTCTGAATGAAAATGATAAAGGAAATAAGTCGAATGATTTGCAATATTTCAAAAGATTGCAAAACGTTGCAGCAAAGATTGGCTACAACTGGTCTGCTCTAGATATTTTTTCATTACGATGCACCAATATGTCTGCCATAAAAGATGCCTTAGATAAAGATGCAAAAAAGGAAACACCACTTTGGAACCTTTGCAAGGGGCAATTTGAGTCTTTTAAAAAACAGATACAAAATCTAAAAAATCCCAAAGCCATTATTGTATGTAATGCTTATGCTTCCAAATGGTTCTTCGGTGAAGAGCTAAAAAATGAAGATGCTGAAGGGTGTATTAATTGGAAGCAGGATAATCATAATACAAATAAATTCAACGAATTAGCTTTTAAAATGAAATTTAATGAAGACTATGGAACCTATGTAATTGATGACAATGATTGTTCTAGACTAAATGGAACGCCTGTTTTCTTTTCCGGTATGCTTTCTGGTCAACGAGCTTTAGATATGGGTTCTCTACAAAGACTGATATATCATGTACAATGGGTTATATCAAAGACCGCCAAAACTGACGAACAAGTAAGTTCAGATCAAGCATTACTATAGGTACGTAAAGAGAGTGTACTTCATGTGTAATGCGTCAATGCACAATCCCTATAACAGAAATGTACTTGATTCATTGGGAGGACAAAATTGTGTAGGGGTAATGCCATACACAATTTTCTGAGATCTACCGTCATCATCTTGTGGAGACTGCTGGATATTCTAGACGAGATTCGTTCACTCATTCCAGTCAATACCTGTTCACTCGATTATCAATAATCTTATTTATATACATCTTTAATAGAACATCGTTCCTTCATTATGATATAATGTAATGGTCCTCTAAAAAGCGGTATCGCAATTATGGTAAGAGTTATTGTGATAATAACATCAATAAGGGTAAATAACTTATAATGAGGTACAAGTGGCCCTAACATTAATATACAACATACATTTACATAAAAGTGGAATGGTAGGATAATCAATGCATTCTGTGATATAATATCAAATATCTTTTTTATCATTTTATGTGTGTTTATCTTTGACCAAAGATAAAAGAAATGAACAAAAAACGTGATACCAAATAAAGATGATAAAGAAAAAATAATAAAATTGTCTCCGAATCGATTAATTCTGAAATCAACCATTTTACATTGTGATACAAATAAAAAATAAAAGACACCTAATATGATGCTTAGTATACAAAGATTCTTTGTAGTAAATTTATATAAATAATCATGTATGTAAAATTTAAATTCATTTCCTAAGAAAAAGAATAGCAAAGCTGACAGTGTAACACTAAAATTGAATGGAAGAAGTATATTCTTTTTTATTAAAAGGACATCAACTGCAAAAAATAGAAATACGGAAAAATACTTTATATAATTATTCTTCTGAATAAGATAGAATAGGACACATACACAATAGAGCGTAAAAACGAACCACATAGGTAATGTAATAGATGAAGATAAACCAAAAAGGAAAGTTCTTTCTATCTGAAGAATTATGTATGATATACCAGGATGTATAAATGCTGGAATACAAGAATTAATAACAACATATTCCCGATAATTATCTGGGAAGAAGTTTTGTATATAAGTATCTGAGTATAGACAAGGGTCTATTGTTACAAAAAGGAGACTTAGTAACACGTATGGAATGAACAACGATTTAGTTTTACTGATAAAATAAGAACGGAACGTCTTGTGAGTTCTTGTATTAAAGAGAATACCTGATATGAAAAAAAAGCAAGCCATTGCCGTCGGATTGAACAAATCAAGTATTTCCTTTGTATATGTACCATAAGGAACAAGATGATTAAGGCATACAGTAACAAGTATAAAACCTTTAAAATAATCAATCCAATCTATTCTTTTACTGACAATTGTTGTTCTATCCATTTCCATTTACTGATATTGTTTGTGAATTTTCTTTAGACCTAGATTTCATTAATTAACAATCTATAGGCTAGAATTTACTGGTCTTTTTGATGTTTTTTTTAAAGAACAAATCTTTAAAAGATATTTCTTAACGAACAACTTATAGATATAGTGAAGCACATTCCATGGGAAAGGTGGCTTGTCATAAAGTTCAAATGATGCAATATAGACATCGACACTTAGTTGATTAATAATCTTATCGGTAATAAATCTACCCATTATTACACCACCTGCTCTAAAACTTGGAAGTTGCCTTTCTCTGTATAATTCAGGATAATTATTATAACAGTAATTGCCGTATGTTTCAAATTCAGAAAATACAAATTGATCGTTCGGATTACCTGACGATAAGATTTTCTCTACCCAATTATCTCCTAATAATGATTCATCATTCTCTATGTCATTTAATAATTGATTCATAATTTCCCGATTGAACATCATGTGCTCTGCAATGTATGATTTAGAATTAGTCTTGCTAATATTAAATAATTTTTCAATGGTATCAAAATAGGGCTGATGATGTTCAGACTTCATATCAAAATAAGGGTGGTCGTCATTACTAAAGAATTCGATAGGCTTAACAGGTAACGTATCAGCATCCCATGATAAATAATAATCTGTGTTACAATATTTACTTTGTGCGAATCCCATCTTAATAAATTGTTGTAGATACCAACCTACTCTTTGGTCTTTGTACTGATATTTGATAAGTAAGTCTTTTATTTTATTAAAAGAAATGCCATCAATAACCGAATTTTCATCTACAATGATACATCGCGAATCTTTTTTAATAGATGATGGCATTATATCCAGCATATCTGTATGCGTAATAATATATATATGATTGGCATTAAGATTAGTCTTAATGTATTTGATAGTCTTTTTGAGAAATATATAATCTCTATAAGCAACAGGAATAATAATATCGTACGTCATATTCTATTTAATTATTCATTTACTATTATCTACTATTTCTCTAATAGCTGTTAAATATCCCAATCCATCTTTTGTGTCTGGCTCAAGATAAGCCCCTTCGCCCCATTCATTCCATGCTGTAAGAAAAATATATGGCTGATTTTGCTTCATTGATATCTGATAGAACTCTCCAAAATATTTTTTGAATTTATCGGGCGAGTCACCCTTTATTATTTTAGAACCTTTCATACCCCGTCGTGGTGAATCATCATAGCCGACAAATGAACCTTGTATCATATTATCTTGCTTGTTAGCTGATATATAATTGTTTAGTCTACTCCAAATATCATCATAATCATAAAACTTTATCGTTTTTCTCTCATTTATTGAAAAAATTGATATCATTTTTTTAATACGAAGAGTATATAGCAATTTATTCACTATTCTAATCAGGATTGATTTTTTCTTCGATCCCAATGAAGGATTGTACCATCCTACATAATGTGGTTCGTAATTATATAAAAAGGAATGTTGATATTTAAAATCTATCGGAGTGTTTTGAAATATGAAACACATACCCTCAAACCCATCTTCTTTAGCCCACTTATCCCAACAATCACACATACTGACGAGTTCGGGAGAATACATGATGATGCTAAACAATGGTCTATTGTGATATTTTTCATATTTAGAAGAAAGAAAATGGGTACGGACATAGTCATAATGATTTCTCCAATCTGATTCACCGCCTAGGATATATGGTATCAATATCTCGGGTCCATCATGATTTTTCCGATTCTTATCAACAATAGGAGCCCAATCATTTCCAAGTACATTACTCCAACTACGTTTCCAACTGGCATTATCCCACGAGAAGAAATATTTTATGTTGCAATCACAGCTATCACGAAGTACTTCTGCTGGAGCTGTAAGCAGATTCTTTTCATTATTAAACCAATAGTGATAAACGCCAAAACCATAAATGCCATTATCATGCGCTAAACGCGCCTGCCACTCTACTGTTTCTCTATCAGAAAGATCATAGTAGTTATTATTCAATGGTATACGAGGCTGATTATGATTTTTATAAAGAGGTTTTGCGGATTTTACCGTTACCCAATCCGTAAATCCTTTTCCCCAAAACTCATCATTCTCTGGAATGCAATGATATTGTGGGAGATACATTGCAAATATTTTGGGTTTGATATTATCGTTCATCATGGTCTACATCTACTATTAACATTATAAATATGACTATAAATCAGAATGATTGTCTAATCCGATAAAACCATATTCTTTAATATTCAAAGCGTCACCAAGTCCAATTTGGTCGCCTATACAATCGATAATACAGCAATTAGGTGCTCTCATTTGCCATTCGACCTTGGGATGGTGCAAATTAAGTTCAACCATAATTCTGCCTTTATTAATAATTGGAGGCAATTCAATTTCTCTTTCTATCGAAAATTCACCTTTTTCTATATGTTTTATGATACCTTTATTATGTCCGATGCAATAGGATGCTAAGGGAATTCCATCCATACTTCTGAAAATAGCCATCACATCGTACGACATTGTTTCGTTTGTATAACCTTCGATTTTAATATTCAGCGTCTTTTGTCTACTTCGGATTACTGAATAAGACTCGGTAGTTCCATTTATTTCAATATTAGAAATCTTCAATGTGTTTTTTAACCACTTAATATTATTAATTATCTTTGGATATTGGACGGTACTCCCTACCTCCAAATAGCGATCAACAGAATCTTTAATTGAACCCATAAAATCGACCATGCCATTTTCCAATACGATACCTCTTGTACAGAGGCTCCGTACAGCTGCCATATTATGGCTAACAAAGAGTACGGTTCTACCCTCTCCTTTGGATACGTCTTGCATCTTGCCAATCGCTTTTTTCTGAAATTCAGCATCGCCAACTGCCAAGACTTCATCGACTACAAGAATTTCTGGTTCCAAATGGGCGGCTATGGCAAAACCAAGACGTACAATCATACCTGAGGAGTATCGCTTTACGGGGGTATCGACATACTTCTCTACGCCTGCGAAATCTACGATTTCATCAAATCTACTGTTGATTTCGGCTTTAGTCATACCCATAATAGAACCATTCATAAATATATTCTCCCTTCCTGTCATTTCAGGATGAAAGCCTGTGCCCACTTCAAGCAAAGAGGCAATACGACCTTTCACCTTGATGGAGCCAATCGTGGGGGATGTAACACGAGAAAGAATCTTCAACAAGGTAGATTTCCCCGCACCATTCTTTCCGATGATACCGACGACATCGCCCTGTTCTACATTGAAAGAAATATTTCTTAAAGCCCAGACGAAATCACTATTACCTTTCTGTGTACGATCATTTGTCTCGCCGATTCTCAGGAAAGGGTCTTCTTTACCACGAACTCTCGCCCACCATCTATTCAGGTCCTGACTCAAAGTGCCTGTACCGATGGAACCTAAGATATATTGTTTCCCGACATGGTCGAATTCTATCACATTATTGCTCATAGCGTATGATATTTGTTAACGAATAACTTCGGGTTATCATGTTTTCACATAAAAACAGGACAACCACCCTCGTTTGCAAAAATAGCAATAATATTTGAATTCAGTTTCTTATTTACTAATTATTTTTGTAGAAGTCAACACTTTACAATTAAAATTTCGCATCTATTATCAATATCATTGCTGTGCCACCGTACGCAAAGGCATTCAATTATGTCTATTCATCAGAGACAATGAGATTTCTTATTTCCGATTTTGTCAATTATTATGAGTCTATGATAATTATTCATAGAAAAGTTTTTAATTTGTCACACACCCTACACTTTATGATATAACATACATGTTTATAGATATTTATATTGTGTGTATGACAATATCTGTCCTACACGGTTTTAGGTGGCAAAACGGGGCAAACTATAAAAACTTTGCTATTTTATCGAATTTCGTATTTATGGAATGTAAATTATTTTACCAATTATAAATTATCTAAACACGCGTTGCAATCTTTGTCGACACTTCCTTTCTTCACTACTAGATGATATTTAATTGATTTTTACTGACAAATTCGATGTATTGAATTCCATGGGAAGGTTACATCAGACGAAAAAATAGACTTGATATAGCTATCCCATTGATATAGGTTAGCTATCCCACTGGGATAGCATACTAAGCCATTGGAATAGGTAGGCTATCCCAGTGGGATAGGTTAACATGGACCACGGAAACAGCGTTAAATTGTAAAGTTATCGAAATTAAAGTACAGGATTAGTGTATGACAAATTTGTCATACACTCAATATAACTTATTGAAATTCAATTCATTAAACAGCATTTTGAAGGAGTGTAGGAGAAATAAAAAAATATTTGGTTCTTAGCAAATTTAGGTGGAATTTCTCAAAAGGATCTTTAGTTTTATTAAAC
>NZ_CALMHT010000041.1 GCF_937863835.1 uncultured Prevotella sp. | reverse complement strand
CGCGCAATGAGGACTTCTCTGCTGACCTTGTTCCCTAATGAATCTTTAAACATCCATCTAGGAGCCTGGGAATGCCATACAAGACAATGCCCTGTAATAGCCATACCGTTCTTTTCACCGAATTCGACCAGCTTGTCGGCATCAGTCCAGTTAAAACGACCTTCGACGGGTTGTACCACTTCACCCTTCATACAATTCTCTGCCACGATTGCATTGAAATTGTTTTTGGCTACATCCGCACCCTTTATATCCCGACCATCGGTCTGAGGTACATTAAGAGCGGTTCCGATAAGGAAATACTTACCGAGTACATCCTTCAGCGTTTCGCCTTTACCACCAGCCATGACGGCTGATGGCAAGACTAACATAACTATAACTATCAATAACGCTAATTTTTTCATTCTTTTTCATTTAGTTTACGGCGAGCAGCCAGTTCTGCTTGCATATTTTCATTGAATCTTTTTGTAATAGGATAGAAGAACAGGCATACGACACCAACACCGAACAAGACAGCTGGAACGACGCTTGAAACAAGACGTATACCTTCTACAGCTGATTCGGACTGTACGTTGACATTCCCTGATATATAACCGAACGCCGACAGGATAAGTCCTGCAAATGCGCCACCTAATCCAAGTCCTGCCTTCAGCGCAAATACAACTCCTGAGAAACAGAAACCGGTAGCACGGCGATGGTTGACATATTCCACATGGTCTGCCACGTCACCAATCATGGCCCAGAGTAAAGGAACCGTAGGCGCATAAGCGAGACTCTTCAGGAAACATAGTCCGAACATCAGTTTTATGTCACCCACATTCGGGATATAGAATGCGGCTGTAAAGATCGTAGTCAGAGCAAGGCAAACGATGAATGTCTGTTTCTTGCCAAAACGGTTTGCCAGATAATTAGACAGGAGTACTACACCGAAGAACTGTACAATGGCACCCACCATATTAAATAAGGAGAATCCTATGGAATAAGCATCGCTTTCTTGATGGGCAATCAGATTGAATGCACCAAGAATACTAGCTCCGATACCAGTTGTTTCAGTAGAAGTGGAAACCAATCCTAGCGAATCCAGAAATTTGAACAGGGCATGTTGGTCTACATAACTTTGGAAATAGAAACTCATGGCACTACCCCACATGGCTAATGTTATAAATATAAATAATGTAAGTACAAACATGGCACGCCAAGGCACATCCGAGAATGTTTCCTTGATATCCTCCTTGATATTCATTTTCTGCTGAGGTGGCGGTGCAATACGTTCGCGAGCGGAAAAGAATGTGATGATAAAACATACAAATGCTATAATAGAGAATAATAGTATGGTATAAAACCAACCGCTTCTGTTGTCACCATGACCGAATTTCGCTACGAGAGGCAATGTCAGTCCCTGTACAACGAATTGAGCGATTGTGGAACCTATAAAACGTATACTTGTAATACTCGTACGTTCTTTAATGTCGCCTGTCATAACACCGCCAAGAGCGGAATACGGTGTGTTGTTGAACGAATACATCGACATCAGGAGAACATAAGATACGGTGGCATATACCGCAACCATCGCCTTGTCTTCTATTCCCGGATTATAGAAAGCCAACACATAAAATACACAGAAAGGAATAGCCGTCCATAATACCCAAGGACGATATTTACCCCAGCGCGTCTTTGTGCGGTCTGTTATGATTCCGACCATCGGGTCGACAAACGCATCTGCGATTCTTGCAATAAGTAACACTGAACCAGCTACCGCACCATCCAATCCGAAAATGTCGGTGTAAAACTTAAGCTGGAAAATCATCATCATCTGGAAAACCAGATTGGCGGCGACGTCACCAAGAGAGTATCCAACCTTCTCGCGAAGTGAAATTTTATTATTCATAATATACTGTTTAAAATTACATCTGCAAAATTACATACTTGTTTCCAATTGTCTCATTTTATTTGTAGCAATTACTTTTCTATTTGTATCATTTTTACGAAAAATTTGGATGTTGCAATTTGTTTCATTAACTTTGCATTACTTAATTGGAATAATACATGAAGAAAATTCGTCATTACGGCTTAATATTAATAATGTGTATATTGGTGTCAACAATGCTTTATGCAAGTGTCGGACGTCTGTATACTAGTGATAAACTGTCGAGCAGTCTTATAACCTGCATGTGTCAGGACAAGTATGGTTATATATGGATAGGAACCGAATATGGACTGAACAAATTCGACGGATACCGTTTTACCAATTATCTGCATAGTGACAAAGATACCATGACGATAACAGATAATATCATATCGAGTTTTATCGTTGATCGAGACGGACAGTTGTGGGTGGGCTGTGGCAAAGGTCTGGTAAAATATGATTATCATCATGATCATTTTATAAGGAAAGTGTTTCCCATAAAAGAGCATCCACGTGTCAACTCAATGGTCTTGAACAATAAGGGTGACCTGTTGATAGGAACTGCAGGATACGGACTGTTTAAAATCAACCGCGGTTCAAAGAATATTATTGAAGAGAAAAATTTCGTCAAACGTCCACAGGATAAGTTTTATAGTCGGATTTACGTGGATGAACATGGTAATTTGTGGAAAAGCAGTCATTTGTCTGTCTTTTCGTGCATCAAAATAAAAAACGGCAACCCCGTTACGATTAGAGATTTCAACTCACCAAGCGGTCCGCCAATGACGTTCCTGAAATATAATACAGACAATTTGCTCATTGTCTGTATGTATGGCATTTTACAATATAATTATTCCACGGGCCGTATGTCGGATGCGGGATATGATTTGACGGAACTGAAAGGTAATAATGTGTCGATGAGAAAGGCGATCATCGACCATGCCGGTAATCTGTATGTAGGTACGTTGGGTAGCGGACTGATGGTTATACCTAAGGGTGGAAGGAAACTGGTTAAGGTCGAGAACAACAATGGCTCGTTCAGTTTGGCGTCATCCAATGCCAATAGTGTGATTGAAGACAAAGACAACAATTTGTGGGTAGGGTGTTATAAAAAAGGTCTTCTGTTGTTAAACGACCGTAAAGCGGCCTTTTCTACATGGAGCTTTTCAGCGCAGAATCTGGTCATCGGCAGTAGCGTGTCCTCAATGGTCAAAGGCGATCATGGCGACACGTGGTGTACAGTCCAGAACAATGGTGTCTACCGTTTTGATATGAAAGGAAAGATCGTTTCTCATCCTTCGTCCCCTGTAGGTACCAATATTATTTACCGAGATGCGCAAGGCCGATATTGGTTGGGTTCTGAAAATGGATTATATATTTATAATCCTATCACTGGCAACTATCAACTCAAACAGTCGTTTCAAGGTTGGGGACTGAACTGTATGGTGGATGATGGAAAGGGAAACCTGTATATCTCTAATTTCGGTAAAGGACTCTGTATCTATAATATCACTACGGAGAAGAGTATTACTTATAGTATGAACCAACAACATAAGAAAGGTACATTACTCAACGATTGGATTATGTCTATGAGGTTTGACCATGCCGGACTACTCTGGATCGGTACGTCCAACGGTTTGGTTTGTTTTAACCCGAAAAATGGAGATTTCCGTCCTTTCGGTTGGCAAGACAGTCCGTTGAAAGGTATGCAATGCACCGCCTTGTCTGAAATGTCGGATGGCAATATCCTGATTGGAACCGATTGCGGATTGTTCTTGTTTAATAGAAGCAGTAAGAATATATCACGTTTCCCCAAATCAGAACAGATCAGCGATAAGGTTATAGGTGGAATTGTCATAGACCGTAGCGGAGACATCTGGTTGGGCACCTCTATGGGGATATGGCAATACAAAATGCTTTCGAAACGATTTATCGGACACATATCCGGTAACGGACTGACTACCAAAGAGTATATCATCGGTACACAAATGCATAGGAGTGATGATATGATAGGTTTCGGCACAAGCGACGGAATAACAACATTTTATCCCGAAACAGTTAAGAAGAACGGTATCAAGATGGGAGAGCTCTATCTTACCAACTTTATACAAGGAGGAAGAAGTATAGACTGCCTCAGCAATCATTTCGAAATACCGTATTCCGAAAATTCCTTCTCAATGGAGTTCTCACTTCTAAATTATAAGAATACCGATAATATCGGATTGCAATATCGGATAAATGGCGCCAAAGAATGGATGTCGACTAATGAAGGAAACAACGTGATATCTTTCAATAAATTGCGTCCTGGTAAGTATGTTATAGAGGTAAGAGCGTATAACAATGGCGTTCATTCGCAATATGCGAAAACTATAACTGTCGTAGTTGATGAACCTTGGTATGCTTCTACTCTTGCGTGTATCATATACATAGTTATCATATCCTGGGTCGTATATATGATAGGTGCCTATTATACGCGCACAAAGAAGACTCAGTTGGAAGAAGATAAGATGAAATTCCTTATCAATGCCACCCATGACATCCGTTCACCGCTAACGCTCATCATGGGACCACTTGAAAATCTCAAGAAACGACTGACCGACAGGGATAATCAGATGGATATTGAAACAATCGACCGTAATGCTAAAAGGCTGTTGCTCTTGGTTAATCAGATACTTGACGAACGTAAGATAGATAAAAATCAGATGCATCTGCATTGCAGTAAAACAGAAATGGTTGGTTTTATCAGTGGAATACTGACTCTCTATAAGTATACGGCAAAAGAGAGAAACATTGAGATTAACTTTGAACATAAGGATAAAGAACTATATTTATGGGTAGATAAGATCAACTTCGACAAGGTGATATCCAACTTGTTGTCGAATGCTTTCAAATATACATTCGACGGAGGTTCGATAACAGTTCTTCTTTCCCAGAATGAACAGTCTGCCACTATTAAAGTGATAGACAGTGGTATTGGCTTCAGTGACGAGAAGACAGAACGGCTGTTTGAACGATTCTATCAGGGAAATAATTCGAAAGACCTGCATATAGAAGGTTCAGGTATCGGCCTTAATTTGTGTAAGGCAATAGTGAATATGCACAGTGGGACAATCAAGGCCTCTAATAGAGATGATGGACAGAAAGGGGCCTGCCTCACTGTCAATATGCCACTGGGTAACTCACATTTGCGACCGGAACAAATCGAGACGAAAGATGCAGACGAAACAGCCGATGATGATGCAGCAAAGAAACATGCAAATAAGAATTATCGTATCATGGTGGTTGACGACGACCGGGAAATAGGTCAGTATATTAATACAGAACTTGGAAATTGGTACAAGTTCGAATATTTCCCTAATGGGCGTGAAGCCTTGAAAGCGCTGCTTACTAAGAACTATGATTTGGTCATTTCGGATGTGATGATGCCCGAAATGGATGGAATCACATTACTTAAGAATATAAAGACCAATTCCAATATCAGTCATATTCCTGTACTCTTGTTGACATCAAAAGCAGAAGTCAGCGATCGACTGGAAGGACTCAAAAAGGGTGCTGACGCTTTTCTGGCAAAACCTTTCAGTATGCAGGAACTACATATATTGATAGACAATCTGATAGATAACGTACGTCGCCTTAAGGGGAAATTCTCTGGAGCTCAAGAGCAAAAAGATAAAATAGTAGAAGTCAAAGTCGTTGGTAATGATGATGCTTTGATGGACAGAATCATGAAGTCGATCAATGAGAATCTGGCTGATCCTGACTATAATATCGAAAGACTTACTGAAGATGTGGGGATAAGTAGAGCCCAACTGCATCGTAAGATGAAAGAAATAACGGGAATATCGACAGGAGAGTTTATCAGAAATCTGAGACTCGAACAGGCGGCCCGCTTGATACGTGAAGGAAAGATAAATGTGACGCAAGTCGCTTACACGGTCGGCTTCAATAATCAGTCGCATTTCTCCACGCTATTTAAGAAACATTTCGGTTCTACGCCTACGGAATATTCGCAAGTGCATGACAAATAATCAGAATTGAAACAAATAAAAACATAAGATATACTTTTATTAATGAATATAATATAAAGTCTTTGTAATTTTGCCGATGTTATCCTAAAGATGCAATTTATGAAAAGATATTTATCGATATTCGTTATACTATTATTCTCATCCGTTATTCAACTGCGTGCTGAAGACGGTTCACGACTATGGTTGAGAATGCCGGCGGACGGGAATGCGAAAGTATATGCTGAAACGAGTTCAAAAACGATTGACATTGCCATAAACGAATTGAAATCGTACTGGCGTGGTACTCCTGTAACTTTATCAATAGACAAGTCGATATCCAATGGTGACGGATTCGTTATTACCAAAGATAATGGAATCAGAATCAGAGCCAGTCGCGATATCGGTTTGTTATACGGTACTTATGAACTGCTGAGGTATCAGCAGACAAATTCGCTGGACCATTTGTCCAGTAAACTGAATGCGCCTCAGTTTACTCTTCGTATTCTAAACCATTGGGATAATCTGGATGGAAGTATAGAACGGGGTTACGCTGGTAAAAGCATTTGGAAGTGGGATGTCATCCCTGTGAAAAGTAAAGGACCTAAGACCGATGCTACTTCACAACTATCAACTTTCAATGCTCAGTTGACGGAATATGCCCGTGCTAATGCGTCAATCGGAATCAATGGCACGGTCATTAATAATGTGAACGCATCACCGAAGATACTTACAGATGTATATATAAATAAGGTGAAGTATATTGCGGATGTCCTGCGCCCGTATGGTATTAAAGTATATTTGTCTATCAACTTCGCTTCGCCCATAACATTAGGTGGACTGAAGACGGCAGACCCCCTGAATAAGAAAGTAAGGGAATGGTGGCAGAAAAAAACGGATGAGATTTATAAGATAATACCGGATTTCGGAGGATATCTGGTGAAGGCCAATTCAGAAGGACAGCCAGGTCCAGGTGACTATCATCGGACGCATGCCGATGGGGCAAACATGCTGGCGGATGCATTGTTGCCATATCGTGGTGTCGTAATGTGGCGTTGTTTCGTATATGGTAATCATCAAGGAGAAGACAGAGTCATGCAGGCCGTAAATGAGTTTAAGCCTCTTGATGGGCAGTTTCGTAAGAATGTGATATTGCAGGCGAAAAACGGACCGCTGGATTTTCAACCTCGCGAACCTTATAATCCAGTTTTCGACCAGATAACGAAGACTCCGCTGATGCCAGAATTTCAGATTACACAAGAATATCTCGGTCAGAGTCTGCATCTAGTCTATCTCGCACCGATGTGGAAAGAATTTTTCAGTTATGTATCACCCAATAGTATGGATGCCATTGCAGGCGTCTCTAATATCGGCGATGATAAAGACTGGTGCGGACATCAGTTTTCACAGGCCAACTGGTATGCATTCGGTCGACTGGCATGGAATCCATCACTTACATCCGAAGAAATTGCCAGAGAATGGTTGAAACAGACCTTTTCGGATAATTCCGATTTTGTCAACAAGATGACGTTCGTTATGCTTGGCAGCAGAGAGTCGTGTATTGACTATATGATGCCTCTCGGTCTGCATCACATATTTAAGGCCGATCATCATTACGGGCCGGAACCTGATGGAAATCAGAGTTTTTTCCCGATGGAATGGCGCCCGGTATATTATCATAAGGCTGATACGGCAGGTATCGGTTTTGACAGAAGTAATAGTGGTACAGGTGCTGTTTCCCAATACCGTTATCCTTACGACAGTCTTTACAATAACCTGAAGACATGTCCGGAGAAATATCTGTTGTGGTTCCACCATGTACCATGGACCTATCAGATGAGTAACGGGAATACATTATGGAATAATCTCTGTCTCCAATATAATAGAGGCGTAAATGATGTCGAAAACTATGTAGATATTTGGCAGCAGATGAAACCCTATGTGGATGCGGAGAGATTCAAAGAAGTGAATGACAGATTGCTGATACAACTTGATAATGCCAAAGAGTGGCGTAAGATATGTCTGGAGTATTTTCAGCGATTCAGTAATATGCCTATAGTCTATTATCCTTAATAATATTCATATCATGAAGAAATTCATTCTA
>NZ_CALMHT010000040.1 GCF_937863835.1 uncultured Prevotella sp. | reverse complement strand
GGGTGACCTTCGGTTTCTCCCATCGCCTCACCAAACTGGAACTCACCATTGCACCGGGCAAAGGCCTCCAGGCTTCAGACCTGAAGGGAATGAAGGTGGAAATTACCAATCAGCGTACCCATGGTAGCTACTATCCCCTCATTGATGGTATAGACATAGCAGCCACCCCGGTACAGACGGTTACCCTGAACACTAATGCCGGCGGCACCTTTTCGGAGGCCATCTTATTGCCGAACACAGATGCCGACGGCATCAACGAGGTGGTCGCAGGCAGAGAAATCGTATTCACGCTATCTACGGGCGAAACGATGAAATGGTCTGTTCCTGATACAAAACTTTTTGAAATGGGCGACCGTAATATATATACAATTACGCTAAACCGCACTGGTATCTCTGCTATCTGTCAGATTGTAGCATGGAACTCCGTAGACGGTGGCAATGTAGATGCACAATAATTGAAAAAACAAAAAAACAGATAGATATGAAAAGTAATTTAATCATTATGGCCACAGCAGCCATGGTACTTGCTGCTTGCAGCACAGAAGAAAACGAAGTGAATAACGGTCCTGTAGCAGCTAAGGTTACAGCAAGCATTGATGGTTCGAAGACGCGTGCCGTAGATCAGACTTGGGCAGCGAATGATGCCATCGGCGTCATGGCTACAAGCTCGAATCCTTCAGCAAGCTCAAATGAGGTTACCCAACTTTATAAGAATGTAAAATATACAGTAGGAAGTGCCGGTACAGCAGGTACTTTCACGTCTACCGACGGCATCTTCTTTCAGACAGCCGGTCAGACGGTAACCTTCGCAGCTTATTATCCTTATCAGACATCGGCGGATAAGGCTACCTTACCGGGAACTGGCGGTGTCGTCACTGGAGCCAATACCCAGTCACAAGCTACTGCCGAAGCCCAGTCTGCCTTCGATTATCTCTATGCCAGTGGAGCCACGGCGTCTAAGAGTCAGCCAACTCTGACTTTCAGTGGTGACTATCTGTTTAAGCACAGGATGGCGCGCCTGATATTGGTATTGAAGACATCTACTGATGACGGGTTTACAGCCGCTCAGGTGAATGCCTCAACAACAACCTTCAAGTTAGGTGGTCTCAAGCATGACGGTACCTTCAATGTCACCGATGGCACTGCAGAAGCTGCAGGTAGTGAAGTAGCCGACTGGGACATCACAAGTAATGTGAACAATGTCTATAGTTCTGGGGATGGTACCCGTACCTATACGATGATTCTCTATCCTCAGACAGCCGCCGCCGCTCTTTCTTTCTCGGCCATCATCGACGGACAGACATTCGCCAACACTACAGCCATCCAACCGGCTCTGCAGGCAGGCTATTCTTATACTTATACGATTACCGTGAAGAAGACGGGTCTTGTCATCAGTGGCTGTACCATCGAGGCATGGAACACGGGCACCGGTGGCAGTGGTGATGCCACCATGCAGTAGATACCCTGTCATTTCGAATTAAAATAGGTAAGATGGTTTATTACATTCGCATATATATCAAATACATCTACTTGATTGTAGTTGCTGTTGGCAGTTTGTTGCTCACTTCGTGTGCCACAAGCGAAGATGTTGATACAATACAGGCAGGTTTTCCTCTACAACTGAGGGCTGAGGTTGACAACCAACTCAGCGGTCGTAGCGTCACTGCTCTATCGGATACGTGGACACAGGGCGACAAAGTGACGGTAGTAGATGGAACGACACCCCATGAATATACTATCAGCAATGCCGCTAATGGAACCATGACTGGCAACATCTTGTGGGCAGTAGGCGAGACCACCAAAAGTATCACAGCTTGGTCGTATGGAGGTGGTGCTTATATTTCGACTTTGCCTATATCATGGGGCGTATCAACCGATCAAAGCACAGAAGCCAAACTCCAAGCAAACGACTTTCTATATGCGGCGGAAACCTCCACAACTCCATCTGTCATCACCTCCCTTTCTTTTGCCCACATGACAGCAAAGATACTTATACGTCTGAATAGCAGCACTGGGGTTAGTTCTTCCAATGTGACTTTCACAAATGTCACCGCCAAAGCGGCCAACGTGAGTTCGTTCAATAGCACTTCATTATCATGGTCGGCACCTACAGGTGCTCCTGTATCCATTACCCCGCTTTCGGGTAGCGCCACTGGTTATCTTGCTACCTACACAGTATTGGTAATACCGCAATCGATGAGTGCAAAAGAACTTTTCCGGTTTTCAGTCACTACCAACGGAATCACAAAGACGTATGCCTACACACAAGCCATTGCTGAATTACAACCCTGTACACAGTATATTTTCGATGTTAAGTTTACACTTCCCAATACCATATCGATTACTGCTATCACAGCAGCTAACTGGGAAAGCACCTCAGAAGGTACCATAAACAGTACGTGCACTCTGATAAACGGCATATCTTCTAGTCCTTTGACACCGACAGATGATAGTAGCATCATCAACACCTACGGCACATTGATAAAAGAAATTGCTTCAGGCGAATGGACACAAACAGACGATGATGATGAAATTATCACAGAGACAGAAACGCCTCAACAACCATAATTACGTGATACACAATATAGAACATAAAAAAGAAAAGAAATGAAAAGAACAACAATCATAAGAGCAATAGTAATAAGCATATCAATGATGGCTTTATGGGGTTGCTCGTCAGATGAGATGGTATCGAATGATAGCTCAGAGAACAAATTAGTACCGATAAACGTAACAGGCCGTAGCTTTCTTTCTGAGATTGGCACGAATTCGCGATCAACAGATAGCGGGACATCTACAACCTTTACTGATGGCGATGCAATAGGTATTTATGTAACGGATGGCAGTGGCATAGTATCCTCCAATTTGAAGTACACCTACGGCGTTTATGATGGAATTGACAGGGGGTGGACAAACGGTATTTACGGACTGAATGTTCCTTTTGTACCTGGTGGCAAGTATTTTGCTTATTATCCTTATAACGAATCAGGGATATCTAATGTAACTGCTACTGCAACAACAGCAGAAGGTTTCTATGCTAATCTCATCTCGGACTGGAATCCGTCTTCCGACCAAAGCACACACGACAAATATACCGCATTAGATTTGATGGTATCGACCGGTGTGGCAAACTCCAACAACGACGGCTTCACTTTCACCTTGTCGCACCAGATGGCAATGATAGAACTAAACGTAGCGCAAATACAATACTTCGGCAATGCAGAAAAAAGATGGAAATACGACCTATCATCTTTCTATAATATAGATAAAGGAATATATCGCATGATTGTGAAACCTAACACTGGCGGAAACACCCTCAGTGGAGATATAAATTATGGCGCTCATAGCCGTTGGGGCTCTTGGAGTATCAAAGTTGCTTCTATAGCCGGAGGGAGCTACAAGGTATATAAGTTGAGTAACGGAGATGCTGCTTCATTGACAAGGAGTTATAGTGAATTCGATGTTGGATTTCTGTATTATTCGGATGGCACATATAGCCAAACATACGACAGCAACAAAACGCCTATCGGATTGATTGTCAGCACGAACCCGGACTTTTGCGAAAATAATCAAGGTTATGGTCACGGACTTGTAATGGCATTGTATAATGCAACAGATCAATCAATGGAGATGGAAAGTCATTCCTATTATACTCTACATAACACAATAAATGGTGCCTATGGAGATAATAGTGGATTAACACCAACAAAGGCTCACCCGTCCTCATCTCCTTACTACATAGCTTCTGCCTTATATGAAAAGAAAGTTCCTTCACCAGATTCAAGTAGTGGCTGGTTCTTACCATCAATGGGACAATGGTGGAACATGGCAGAAGAAGTTGTGGTTAACCGTTATTTTATGA
Organism: uncultured Prevotella sp.; assembly: GCF_937863835.1. Taxonomy (GTDB): domain Bacteria; phylum Bacteroidota; class Bacteroidia; order Bacteroidales; family Bacteroidaceae; genus Prevotella. The sequence goes on along the minus strand of NZ_CALMHT010000040.1, from coordinate 3,613 downwards.
AATTAAACTTGAGCGACCAAAAGAAAAACGATAGCGCTCTCAACTTCGAAAATGCTGATGATGCCAATAATATAGCTAAGTATTTTTCTTTATTAATGTCAAATATCAACGGTTTCACTTCTTATAAAGATTTAGATCTGAGTACCGGATACTGGTCAAGTACTGGCCACAGAGTTCCGCCTTTATCAATTTCCGATTGGTATTTTGGTCCCCCTATAGGGGAAGTAGATGAAACAAATTATACAAGCAACAAAAAATATATCCGCTCTTTTCTTGCTTTCTAAGATATTTATCGGTTAGAGGAAAAATTCTATAAGAAGAACGAATATATATTCTGGCATTCATACTAAAGGTTAATCATTTTAGATGCACAATAATTGAAATAACAAATAAAACAGATAATTATGAAAAGTAATCAGGTGAATGCCTCAACAACAACCTTCAAGTTAGGCGGTCTCAAGCATGAAGGTACCTTTAATATTACCGTGAAGAAGACGGGTCTGGCCATCAGTGGCTGTACCATCGAGGCATGGAACACGGGTACCGGTGGCAGTGGTGATGCCACCATGCCACTATAATGTTGAACTAAATATTGAAATGACAATGAGAAACTATATGATTATATCTGTCTTGTCAGCATTGACGTTAGCCTCTTGCTCAGGTACAGATGAGACAGAATCGGGAATGACGACGGCAGATGTGGCCATCAGTCTGAAAAGTAATGTGGTGGGTGTGGTTTCACGCAGCATCAGCACTAACTTGCAGAATACGAATATCTCCACCACGAACCCCGTGGGAATATATATTTACGACCAGGGCAACACGACAAAGAATGTCGCTGGCTATGGTTATGAGAACTATCAATATACGGCAGATGCCAATGGCGTTCTGACTCTTGGAAGCAATCAGCAGGCACCGTTCTATTCTACGTCACAAGCCGTGGATATCTATGGTTATGCGCCCCGTTTCAGTGCCATCACCACAGGATTTACCACTGCTCAACCTTTTGCCGTGAAGGACGACCAGTCTGCTGATGCAGATTATGTGGCGAGCGACCTGATTTATGGTGCCCATAAGACTGCCGCTATCAGTAAAACAGCCCAGAGCATCACCTTCACCCACAAACTCAGTAAGGTGAATGTAACGATTGTAGCTGACGGCACTTACGGATTTACGGCAGCTGACCTGAGCGGGGCTACCGTCCGACTGAAGAATGTAGCCAAGAGCGGTACAATGTTGCTGACTGATGGCACATTTACCCCGTCGACAACTGCCGCAAAGGGTGAGGTGAAAGTATTTGGAGTGGCAGCCAGCAACACGGCGACGAGTGTCTCGGGCAGTGCTGTTATCGTTCCACAGACATTTGCGAACAGTGCATCCACTTCCTTCATCGAAATCACGCTGGCAAACGGAACTGTTTATCAGTATGTTCCTACGGCGGACATTACGTTTGATGCTGCCACTCAGTATAATTACACCATCACGATGAAGAACGCCGGCATCTCAGTCACTTCTACCATCACTCCTTGGAGCACATCTACAGATGCAACTGGAGATGCAAACAAAATACCGACATTTAATCTGAGTAACGGCGACGTCGTTAATATTTCAGACAATGGTGTCTATATAATTAAGGGTACAAGCACAGATGATGCTAATCGCACTATTACCATTAGTGGCAGCCCAACGGTAACATTAGATAATGTGACAATGGAATCAAATGTAGCTCTTAACATTGTTTCAGGAAGTCCGACCATCATCATAAAAGGGACTTGTAAGCTGACTTCTAACTCCGGAGCTGGATTGCAGATATCATCTGGTAGTGTAACAATTAATGGAACAGGAACTCTGAACGTGACATCTTCTCATGGACCTGCAATAGGAAACTCTAAGTTTGGAACATTCAGTGACATTACAATCAATAACATAACGGTTGTTGCAAAGGCTATTGATGGAAGTGCAGCAATCGGAACATATCTGAATACCAGTGACAATGGTTCTATTCATATATACAATGCGGATGTAGATGCGAAAGCACTTTCTATTGTTGAATCTTATCCATTTGAGACATACTTCTACCCTGCAGCAATCGGTCTGGGCGTTAGAAGTGTATCCTTGGACAAAATCGTCATCACGACGCAATCTACCAAAGATGAATTCATGAGTAAACTAAACAATGGTATCAGTTCTTATCAAATAGGAAGATGTTCAGGTTACTACGGCAGTTGTATTACCAACGGTATTACGCTCACGTCAAGTGACGGGACTTATATATCTTCTGATGACGGGGCGACATGGACTAAACAATAATGAATGCTAAACTTATCTGCAATGAATAGAAAAATAATGATGATAGCAGCCACGGCGGCATGGGGTTTGACATCCTGCTCTTCTGTAGAGGATGCTTTGCAACAGGGCAGTCCGCTGCAACTTCAGGCGCAGGTGGATAACAGCTTCGCTACACGTAGTGTCACTGCGCTGGGCGGTACTTGGACGGTGGACGACAAAGTGGCTGTCTCAGACGGCACTACACCACACGAATATGCAATCAATAATGCATCTACGGGTGCAATGAGTGCTGCCTCTACACCAATATATTGGGGAACCTATGAAGAGAGCAAGGCGCTCACGGCATGGTCGTATGGCGGCGCATACAATGCTGCTCTGCCCACATCGTGGGGCGTGTCCACCGATCAAAGCACGGCAGACAACTTGCAGGCGAACGACTTCCTGTATGCCTCTGCCACTGCCACGCCGGATGCAACCACTTCACTCGCTTTCACCCACAAATTGGCGAAGATTCTGATACGTGTGAAGTGTTCCAACAACACCCTGACTGCTGCCAATACCACCTTCTCTGATGTAAATGTCAAGGTGGCGAATACGGGTACTTTCAGTGCATCGTCGTCTTCATGGTCGGCTCCTACGGGTAATACGGTGGCTATCACTCCGCTTACAGGTACTGCCGATGGCTATCTCGCCACCTATACCGCATTGGTGCTGCCGCAGACAATAAGCAATACCGAACTGTTCCGGTTCACGGCATCTGTGGACGGTATTGCCAATACGTATGTTTATACTCCGGTCTCTCAGACTTTGGCAGCAGGGAGTATGCAGGCCTTTGATATTAATTTCGATGTGGACAATGTTTCTGTCACGAGTATCACCGCCTCAGACTGGACAACCACAGACGGTGGAACAATCACGAGTACCAGCACGATAATCAAGAAGGCAGCTGGCACATGGGCCACATCGCCTGACGGTACGATAAAAGAGGTATATGTGGGCGATATCTATTATTCCGACGGCAGTTGGAGCAGCACGTATGATTCGAGCAAAACTCCGATAGGAGTCGTGGTGAGCACCAATCCTGATTATTGCGAGAAAGCCAAAGGCTATGGCCACGGACTTGTTATGGCATTGAAAAATGCAGCAAGTGCAGTTTGGGGACTAAATCAAGATGAAGAAAACTTTGAATATAAACAAAATCTGAAAGGATATTACAAGGATGTCAGCGGCTTGACGAATACGAATGTTATTAAGAATGCTCATCAAAGTAGTACAACCTTTGATACGGATTATCCAGCCTTTTATGCAGCAATAAATTATAATA
>NZ_CALMHT010000039.1 GCF_937863835.1 uncultured Prevotella sp. | reverse complement strand
ATCTGGACCATCTGCCCGCATGGGATGGGACTGATCGCATCACACCTTTTGCTCGCCGCATCAGTACCAAGTTACCCCATTGGGAATTTTATTTCCGCATCTGGATGCGCTCCATGGTTGCCCATTGGATGGGAAAAGACAAGATACATGGCAACGCTATCGTACCTCTCTTGATTGGTGCCCAAGGATGTGGCAAATCTAGTTTCTGCTCTATCGTATTGCCGCCCGAACTGCGTGCTTATTATAATGACAAGATAGATTTCAAGAATGAGACTGGCATCAATCTGGGACTCACTTCTTTCGCCCTCATCAATATCGATGAATATGACTCCCTGTCGCGTTCGCAACAGCCGTTGTTGAAGTATCTGCTGCAAAAAAGTGATGTGAAAATGCGTCCGCTTTACGGCAAGGCTTATGAACAGCGCAGACGTTATGCGAGTTTTATAGCCACCACCAATAATGTACGTCCGCTGACCGACCCCACCGGCAGCCGCCGTTTTATCTGTGTGTATTGCGATGACATCGACTTAGACGCCACTGGCATCAATTACGCCCAACTGTATGCGCAGGTGAAACAGGAGGTGGACAATGGCGAACGCTATTTTTTCACCGCCGAGGAACGCGAGGAATATATGCGTCACAATGAGGCATACCAGCAGGTTCGCGACCAGATGGAGATGATAAGAATCCTGTTCCGCCCTGCCGATGATTGTAGTGAAGATGAATATATGGAGGTAGATGCCATCATGGACTTGCTCCAATATCGTTTCCCCGCTTTTATAGCCAACCGCAATACCAGCGTTGAATTAGGGAGAATGCTTCGCAGGATGGGATATAATGCGAAAAGAACGAACAAAGGCATGTCATATCAAATTGAACAATGTCAGTAGGGATCGTGAAAACATTGGTTTCACCTACCTATCTAAATTAGATAGCATACCTATCCCACTGGGATTGCTAAGCTACGTCACTCGGATTGCTAAGCTATGTCAGTGGGATGGGTTATCGGGAGCACGTTAAAACCATCATAAATGCAAAGTAATTGAAAACAGCAAAAAGAAAGTGTATGTAAAAATCCTTATACACTTTACTTAAATAATTGATAATCAATAGAATACAATATAAATCAAGAAGTGTATGAGAAATTTTTAATTTTCTAGGAGCTTCTAAGGACTAAAACGATAATTTATGGCAATATTTATAAGAATGGAGCAGCGCAAAAACAGCAAGAACTCCAGTTATGGCAAGTATTATACAAAGACGGTTCCAATGGGTGAAGTAACATCCGAAGACATCGCCAAGTCGTTGGAGAAACGTGCTGTATTCCGCGCAGGACTGGTAGAGGATGTGCTATACGAAATAAGCAAAGAGTTGAAAACGCAGTTGCAGCAAGGCAAGGTTGTGTCGCTCAAAGGCATCGGCCGTTTCCAGTTGGTAGTAGCAAGTGAAGGCCATGACCATCCTGAGGATTTCGACATCGCCAACGACATCACCCGTGTGGACTGCAAATTCCTGCCCGAAGGTCATCGCAATCCCTTTGACGGCACCATCACCCGCACTCTGACTGAAGGGGTAAAGGCAAAATGGGCACCGCCTTACGAACGAGAATAAAAGGAAGGACTATCGTATTTTCTGATGATATGAAAAATCTGATGACAGACATGCAATCTTTGCCATATTTTTATTAACTTTGTAACGACAATATTAAGAATCTAAAAAAAGATGAGCGAAACCACAAATATATTTGATGATATTAAACATTTAGATGATAAAGGTCAGGAATTCTGGTCGGCAAGAGAATTAGCTGTTGCCTTGGAATATAAGGAATGGCGAAACTTCAAACCTGTTATTGAAAAGGCCATCGCTTTATGTGAACAAAATGCCACTACTAAAGACAACCATTTCGTGCTATCCACCGAAATGGTCAAATTGGGGTCTGATGCATCTCG
>NZ_CALMHT010000038.1 GCF_937863835.1 uncultured Prevotella sp. | reverse complement strand
CTTCCGTATAACCTACATATTTGCCGTTAACCCACAAATACATATTAGAAGTTACAGAACCGAAATGGGCAATTACCTGGCGACCTTTCCAATTAGCCGGCAATTCTATGACACGCCGATAACTGCCCACCTGATTATCCTTTACAGGCACCTCCGGTGGATTGTCCTTAAAGTGGCCACGCCAAGCGAAACCGATATTTACATATTCGGGGTCACCATAACCATTCAGACTCCACATTCCCGGTACCGGCATTGTGCCCCAGGAGGTATCGTCGAACGTAGTCTTAAAGAAATCGACAGGACGTTCATCAGCATTAGCCACCCATTTGAATTTCCAACTGCCATCCAAACCCAAATAATTGGCAGATGATTTCATATTTCCAGACAATGCCTCGTTCTCCGATTCATAAGCGAAGAAATTGGAATGCATGGGGAAACGGTTCACCTCATTCACCTGGAGGTCATGCCACTCGGTAAATGTAGGATTAACAGTGATGTTAGCCGCTGACACGTGGAGTGCGATAGATTGCAATCCGATAGCGGCCGATAAAAATAGTATTCTCTTCATGTACTAATAAATAGATTTAATCTTAAACATTATGTTCACGTTGCAAAATTATACAATAATATACGAACGGATGTACATAAATTCGTAAAAAAAGAGGTCTAAATCGTATTTTTTCTAAAAAAGATCATTGGTACGTATCTCATCCGCCCAACGATGGTCTTTAGGAAACGGTTGTCCGCTCCAAGCCTTTTTCTGTGTCCAGTCAGAGGCCGCATCCGTCCAGAACGGATGATTTGCCGGCAATCCCAGTGGCAGGAAAGCTAATGATGTCATATACAGACTACCATTATTCGTATACCAGTCTGCCACATTCGGTTGACTGCCACAGAAACCAATAGTCAAGAATCCGTCTTTGATATTCTCATGACCGTCAAACATACGATGGAGCACACATGTGAGTGCCGCACGCACTTGTCCGTTGCTCAGGTCTTCCGGTAATTTCTGGTACCATGCCATCAGAGCGAGGGGTTGCATTGTTGCCATACGATATGGTATGGAACGGCCGAATACCGGGAATGTACCTTCCGGAGAAATAAATCTTTCCAGCACAATACTATATTTCTGGGCACGTTTCAGTTCACGGTCATAATATTTAGCATAATCTATACGGGTATATGCTTTTGAGTCTTTCATCGCCTGTAGTGTTTCAAGGTACATCGGGTGGAACACATAACTGCTATAATAATCAAAAGCGAAATCAGGACCATCCGAATACCAACCATCACCGGCATACCACTCTTCCACCTTGCGGATTGCCGAATTAACACGATACTGGTCATAACCGGCGCCGACCTTTGCCAGAAAGCTCTCTATGGTGGATGAGAACAGTATCCAATTGGTATAAGGAGGGTCTATGGCGCGCATACCCTGAAAATCTGCGATGTATCGTTGTTTGGTTATAGAATCTAGAGGTACCCACAATTGATCATAAGCTCTCAGGAAACTTTCTGCTACATAAGCGGCATCGACGAGTGCCTGTCCCTGTCCCTTCCACAACAGACAGTCAGGGCTCTTCGGGTCTACTGCATTGACATAACTTTTGAGAGCCCATTCGCGTATCTGTTTACGTTTGGCCCCTTCTGCCGTATGATCATCCGGCAGTGTAAGCCACGGGGCCACGCCTGCCATCAATCTCCCGAAACATTCCATATATGCCACGCGTTTATTACGCCCATCCCAGTTGGGACTAACCTCCAACCGCATATTTTTCTGCAAAGTGCCTTGCGACATATTCTTTAACACAGGTTCAGCCATCTGACACAACAGATTAACCCAATATTCCCGGTCGTTAGTCGTTTTCTGTTTCCCCTTCGCCTGAATGCCACAAACAGTCAACAGCATTATGAACAGCGTAAAAAATATCTTTTTCATATTAATCAATATTTATTTGAATCCAAAATTAAGAAAAAAAGCTCGTATTATTGCATTCTATACCTTATATTTTATATTTGTCATTTATTCTTGATAATAAAAGGGGCGGTAACTATAGCCGCCCCCTTCTCTTTTAACCTAAAAATACCTTGAAGAGTTTTATTAATAACCAGTATTTTGCTCTAGTACAGCATCCTTGTTCAAGTCAATCTCTGTCTGCGGGATAGGCCACAAGTTCTGAATTTTATCAGTACCGGATATCGCATAAGTAGCTTCCAGTGAAGAGTTAGACTTGGCATTATTCTCGGCGACAAAGTCTTTGTTCATCAAAGCACGTTCTTTCAGTGTTCCTGTACGCATCAATGTATAGCGGCGGTTCTCTTCCCCGATCAACTCGCGTGCACGTTCATCCAGAAGGAAGTTTTTGGTCATCTGCGATGCTGTCACCTGACCCAGGGAAGCACTGCCGAAAGCACGCGTGCGCAGTACATTGACAGCCGCTGCCGCATTAGCTGTATTATTAAGTCCGAGATATGCCTCAGCCATTAACAAATAGACCTCGCCAAGACGCATCATCGGTACATCATGAACACCAGAGTAACCGAATGTGTCATTCGGATCGAAGCAGTTCCATTTTGTGCAATATGGCGGTATCTTATAGATGGAATCATTCAATGCATCTGTTCCCACGAATTTAACACCGTTTACATAAAAATCGCGGTGAATATTTGCCTGTGAGTTTCTGATGTCACCTTTAGCATAGAGGCTCTGCATACGACTGCTCAGACGCATACGGGCAAGTCCACGGCCTCCGAGAGAATCACAAAGAGTCAATCCTTTTGATGAATACTGATAATAGGCTGCTACCCAACAGCGGCGCTGCTGGAATGAACCCGACTGACCGCCCGTTACAGAGTTGTTGTTCTCACTTTCATAGTTCCATATTGTTTCCTTATTACCCTGACTCCTGCGCATATAGCCCTGTACAAACATGTCATGGTAATAATCGCTGTAACTCAGACCTGAGCGAAGTGCCGTATTGAGAGAGAATTTGCCTGAATTTATAATCGTATTACAAGCATCAACAGCTTTCTGATAGGCACCTGTACGTATATACACCTCTGCAAGAAGCATATCGGCAGCATATTTGTTAGTTCTACTTCCATTGGCCACGCCATCAGGTTCGGGCAGGTTGCTGGCAGCATAAGTGAGGTCTGTGAGAATCTGACTGTTTACATCATCTAGAGAGGCACGGGTATAATCTGTTTTAGATGCAGATACAGGTTCTGTAATCAATGGCACACCGCCATAGAATACAGCCAACTGGTCATAACACCATGCACGCATAAATGATGCCTCAGCCTTATAACCGGCATTCTCCGCATCAGTAGCGGATGATGCACCTTTGTCTACATTGGAAATAATAACATTGGCCGCATTGATAATCTTATACAACATTTCCCAATAGACCTGAGGCGCTGAAGCGTCTGCTGTCAGAGAGGCATATTTATACATCGGTACCTCTATGCCTTGATATTGCGCAGGATCACACACATCCGTTCCTACTTGGAATACGCAGGGGAATCCCTGATTGCTACTGTATGAATATATCAAACTGAAATCATAATACATTCCTAAACAGAGGGCATTCATACCCTTTGAGTCTGTCAGGGTCGTTGCTGTATAACTTGACTTTGCTGTTTCATCAAGATAATCACTGGCACAGGATGTAGCGACAGACAACAGTGTCATTCCTGCCAAAGCGATTGATATATATTTATTTTTCATGATCATCATTTATTTAAGTGTTAGATTAATACCGATAACGAACGATTTGGTAAGTGGATAATTGTCTTCCCATGAACCTGAGCCACGAGAACTGAATGATGCTTCAGGATCCCAACCTACCCATGGTGTCCATGTATACAGGTTCGTACCTGTTGCATATACTGTCAGTGCTCCCAGACCGATCTTGTCGATAACAGACTGGTCGAATGTATAACTTACAGTGATGTCTTTCAGACGTGTGTAATTTGCCTTACGTGCATAACCATAACCATGAGTATTGGTATATGTAAGGCGCGGATATTCCTGACTCATATTTTCGGCTGTCCAGTAACCGAACACTTTCGGAGTGTTGATACGCCATGTCTCATCATAAGTCTTGATGTCCGTATTGTATTTCCACATACCCTGAGCTGTCTGGAAGAATATACTTAATGCCCAGTTCTTATAAGTAAACTTATTGGAAAGACCACCTGTCCAACTAGGATCGCTATGACCGAGTACCACTTTATCATCTGATGTGATCTTACCATCTTTGTTTACGTCTTCAAACTTGATGTCACCTGCTACGGCATTGTCATCCCATCCCTTATTAAGACCTGCATCTATTTCACTCTGCTGCCAGATACCCAACATCTTATAGTCGTATATCGAAGAGATTGACTTACCGATAAACCAACCATTACCTATATCATCTTTCTTATCACCATAAAGGTCGACAATCTCATTGTGGTTGGTAGAGAATACCAGGTTTGTCTCCCATGTGAAGTTTTTGGTTACAATGTTACGACTTGTAATCGTAGCCTCAAAACCAGTGTTTTCGGTTATACCGATATTCTCATAGACACTCTGATAACCGGTGATACATGGCAAGTTTCGTTTGAGTAACAGACCGGATGTGCGTGATTTGTAGAAATCGAAATTACCCATAACACGGTTATTGAATATACCCCAGTCAAGACCTACGTTGAAACTCTTTGTCGTCTCCCAGGTCAGGTTACTGTTACCGAGCATCGTTCCCGGGTAGATACCGGTAAGTGTGGTACCGTTCATTGCTATACTTGAAGCATTATATTTAGAGATAGTCTCGTACACGCTGATAGCCTCATTACCCGATTTTCCATAAGACAGACGAAGCTTTAAGTTGTTCAACCAGTCAGCCTGTTTCATAAAGTTCTCTTTTGCGATATTCCAACCTACAGCTACAGAAGGGAATGTTCCCCACTTGGATGTATTGGCACCGAATACAGAAGAACCGTCACGACGTACTGTGAATGTGAACAGATAGCGACTGTCATAAGAATAGTTGACACGTCCCATCCAACTGGATGCTGCATAACGGCTAGAATATGATGATGTAGTTTGTGTGGTACCACCTTCAAGGTAGTTGAACCCAAGGATATCATTGACAAAACCGACTGATTTGGCCGATGTCTGCAGATAGTTTTTGCTTTGGGCACTGAACAATCCTGTCAGGTCAATATGGTGTTTACCAAAATCCTTCGCATAAGAAAGGATATTTTCTATTGTATATGCATTTGTTTCATAATTGATGGTTTGAGCTGTTCCGTTCTTGTCATAAGAAGAGAGTCCGGCATAAGTGGATGTACGCGCAGGCAGATAGTTATAACCAATGTTCAGTCTATATTTCAGACCTTTCAGAGGAGCTATCAAGTTACCGAAATTAAGTTCCGCATAACCGTTACCATTGACATTCACGCTACGGCGCTCTGCCGTTTTGTTATAGTTGCAGAATGGAGAAACATACATTTCCTCAGGTGACATTGGCAATGTGTTGTAACTGCCATCATCGTTATATTCCTGACCATAAGGACTCATAGCCAGTCCCATCAGGAAGTTGACACGGCCACCGTCTTTATTATGAGAAGCGACATAAGCATTAGTTCCGATAGTCAGATATTTAGTTACCTTGATATCCAGATTGGCACGGAAACTGAAACGCTTGTACTGATAACCTTTCAATATACCCTTTTGGTTCATATACTCGCCTGAAACGAAATATGATACATCGTCAGTACCGCCACTGATACTCAAGTTATGATCCATTGTTATACCTGTCTGAGAAATCTCATCAAGCCAGTCGGTCTCCTTTCCTGCTTCATAATTAGCTTGTTCGCCAGTATTCGGCACCGGATCGCCAGTAACCTCCTTGCCCGTTTTTTGGTACATGTAATCCTTGTATTTCTGAACATACTCGGATCCATTACGCATTTCCAGTTTATGAGCATAGTCTTCTATTCCGAAGTAACCATTATAGCGAATAGTCGGTTTATGTCCAGCCTTACCGCGCTTTGTTGTAATAAGGATTACACCATTGGCACCGTTCGTACCATAGATAGCTACGGCCGAAGCATCCTTTAATATTTCCATACTCTCAATATCGTTTGGGTTGATATCGGATATGGAACCGCCCGTTTTACTGATTGGAATACCGTCTACTACGACATAAGGGTCGGTACTCGCATTGATTGAATTCTTACCACGGATAACGGTTGAAGGCCCCGATCCAGGGATAGAAGAACTTTGTGTAACCAGCACACCGGATGTCGCACCTTCAAGGGCCTGCATCACATTCGTTACTGGCAACTGTGACAGACGGTCTTTATTGACTGATGTAACAGAACCGGTAACATCAGATTTTTTCTGTGTACCATATCCCACTACGACGACCTCGTCGAGAGCTTTCGAATCTTCTGCTAGCGTTACATTGACAGGAGCTGTGCCATGGAATGCGATTTCTTTGGTCTTATATCCCACATAAGAGATGACCAATGTTCCACTTTGCACATTACTGATTGAGAAGTTACCGTCAAAATCAGTAACTGTGCCGTTTTTTGTTCCTTTCACCATAATAGTCGCACCTATAATAGGTTCGCCATTACTGCCTACGACCTGACCTTTCAGTTGAGCGGCCTGTGTAATGTTCTGCACTGCCTGCTCTGCGTATGAAGTTTGCGGAGCAATCCCCAAGCCGGCAGTCATCATCGTCAAAACGAATAGTTTTTTAGATGTTAATGTTAGATAAGCATTTTTCATTAATAGTAATTTTAATTATAGATTATGTCTTAATTTTATTTTATCGAAACAATATATTCCGAGTGCAAAATTATAAAACGTCTCTTAAAACGAGGTCTCTTAATCGTTATTTTATAGGAACAAAATGATAATTAACCCTTTTGCAATTAGGTTTTTTAAAGATATTGCCTATCTTTGCATCTTGAACTCAAGCTATGAATAATGAAAAGAATCTTATTAACATTACTAACCATATTTTGTATATCCATATTGAATGCCCAGATCTTGAAATGCAGAGTAATCGGCCATGTACTACCTTCATCATCTGACGAATTCCACTGTATATACTTTGATCATAGCGGACTCATGTGGGTCGGTTCCAGTTCAGGTTTGCTTTCGTACGACGGATACAATATCCATACTTACCGTTCGGCAGCCGCATCCCCGGGCATATTCCCCAACAATTCCATCATGTCCATAACCGAAGACCATCACAACTGTCTCTGGATAGGAACCCGGAACGGGCTGGTGAAAATGAATCTTCAGACAGGTGTCTGTAAAACATATCAGTTGCCGGAAGCCGAGCAACATATTATATATACGTTATTCACATCGAAAGACGGAACGATCTGGATCGGTACTGATGGAGGACTCAGTTATTACAAGCCCCAAACGGATTCGTTCTACACCTACGATTGGTCCAACACTGATGTGGTAGAAACAGACCATAAAAGACATAAGATACAACGATGGTATAGTGTAAAATCGATTATAGAGGATGACAACAATCATATATATGTAGGGACATGGAACAGCGGACTGTATCGATTCAGAAGAGGTTCCAACACTTTCTGCCATTATCCTACCATCAACAGTGAGAAGAAAGCTTATTCTCTGTATCTCGACCGACAGAAAAGGCTGTGGATAGGAACATGGGGCAGAGGTATCCTGATGATGGACAATCCTACTGATTTCAATAACACACGCACATACAGCTACAATAACGGATCAGATAAGTTTAGTACCATCTATAAGATAGCCGAAGATCCTGTTACAAACGCACTGTGGGCATGTTCCAGAGAAGGCATCAGTATTCTGCATCTCAACAACCTCAGCAAGGGGTTTACCAATTACTCAAGTACCAGCGAACCCAAATCCAGGACTCTTGGCTTCAATGCCGATATGATAACCGACAAGATGGGAAACTTCTGGTTGGAAACTTATTATGACGGCATTACCCACATCAACACTACGCCTTCAATGTTCAATATATGTAAGATCAACGATAACAACAAGTATTCCGTATGTTCCATATTTACAGAAGACGGCATTTCTTTCTGGCTCGGTCTTAAACCGTTCGGACTGGCTTTCTATAATCGCAGTACTGGCAATATCACGATGGGCAACAGTATACCAGGACTCGCCAATATGAAGGATGACATGATGAATTCCACCTTTTCTTCCATTGTCCGTAGATACAACGGTGAAATATGGTTCGCCAACAACAGTTATGGCATCATGGTCTTCAAGAAAGGTGAAACTACAAGAACTTTGGATTGGGACAACACCCATTATCTGTCGGCAGAATATGTCACCGCCTTACATCAGGACAAATATAAGGTGATGTGGATAGGTCAACGTTCAGGAATTAGTATCGTATATCCTGACAACAAAGGCGTAAAACTGAATATCAAATACGACGGGAACAGTCTTTCCGACTGCGAGGTCCTGAGTATCAGCAGTGATTCCAGGGGTAATATATGGATTGCTACTGAGAATGAGGGCATCATCCGCATCAGTGGCAATCCATACAACATAAAAAGTCTGAAATGTCATCAGTATAATCCCGGGAACAATAAATACTTAGTAGATGATGCCACCAATTGTTACGAAGATCGGTCCCATCGTCTTTGGGCTATATCACATAGTGGCGGATTATTCAGATATAATGCCGCCAAAGACCGTTTCGACTATATGAACACCGAATATCATATAGAGGACGACAGGGCTTTCTCTATTAACGAAGACGAATATGGCAACCTGTGGATTACGACAGACAAGTCGCTTGTCAGAATAGCCATTTCCAAAAAGGGCAAATGCGTAGTCACCAGTTTTGCCAACGAAGACGGCTTCGGCGATGTATTGTTTCAACCCAATGCCACATTCAAATATGGTAAAGAACTGTTTTTCGGCAACAGGCGCAGTTTCTTTTCGTTTATTCCCAAGAATAATTTCAGAAGTCTGTCCAATAAATTGTCCAACCTCATCGTTACAGACATTTTTATCAACGACAAATCTTTCATTTCGCTCGATTCGGCATTGGCACATACTGTCTCTGAATATATGCCGGCCTTTACACGGAAAATTGTAATACCTCCTTCTATCGAAAAGTTCAGCGTTGAATTTGCATTGCTATCTTACTCTAATCAGGACCAGAACAAGTATGCATACAAACTGGAAGGCTACGATACAGATTGGCGTTATCGCGATGCCTCCATTCGGAGGGCCACTTTCGAGAACTTACCCTCGGGCACATACAAACTTCATATCAAGGCTGCTGACAGTTACGGCACATGGCGCGAACTTCCTTATACCATAACCGTAAGGATATTGCCTCCGTGGTATGCCACATGGTGGGCATATATCATCTACCTGCTCATTGTCTCTGGCATTATTTATGCTTCCTTAGCATGGTACAAGGAACATCTTAAGACCAAAAACCGTCTGCAGATGGCGGTTGTTTTCACAAACATCACCCATGAACTTCTCACTCCTCTCACCGTGATTTCTGCTGTCGTGGACGACCTACGTATGCACGCACCCCAATTCGACAACAGTTATAATATGATGCAAGGCAATATCAGCAGACTTACCAAACTGCTACGACAGATACTGGAAGTGAGAAAATCGCAGGCCGGTCAACTGAAATTACTTGTGTCGAACGATGACTTAGCTGCATTCGTCCAGACTGAATGCAGTAACATACAGCCGTTGATGGAAAAGAAAAAGATTACATTCAACCTCAACTGCAATCTAAAACATATCGATGCATGGTTTGACCCCGACAAAATGGATAAGATCATATACAATCTGCTATCTAATGCTGTAAAATATACAAACGACGGTGGACAGATAGATGTATCCCTGTCGACAGACGGCAACAAGGCGGTTTTGGTGGTTTCGGATAATGGAATCGGAATTTCTGGAGACAAGATTAAAAGTCTGTATCAGCGTTTTCTGGATGGCGACTATCGTAAAATGAATACGTTGGGTACAGGTATAGGTCTGTCCCTTACACACGACCTCGTCAAACTCCATCATGGCAAGATAGAATGTAAGAGTGCAAAAGGCAATGGTACTACATTCATTGTCAGCATCCCCATTGTCCGAAATGCTTATAGTGATGCAGAAACAGACACATCAGCGAAAGCTAAAATGATAGAAATAGAAAAACAGACGATAAGCGACATAGAAACAGCGACAGACACCGTTCGTGAAAACAGTGGCAATGACAATGAATACCATCTGTTGATTGTTGAAGACAATGAAGAATTGCTGGGAATCATGCAAAAACTTCTTTGCAAAAAATACAATGTAAGCACGGCGAAGAATGGGCAACAAGCTCTTAACATCTTAAACCGTGAAGAACTAGACATCATTATTTCCGATGTGATGATGCCTGTCATGGACGGTATAGAACTGACCAAAGCTATCAAGGGGAACAAAGATTATGCCCAGTTGCCCATTATTCTTCTTACCGCCAAGACTCGAGATGAAGACCGTAACCTAGCTTATGAAACTGGTGCAGATGAATATATCACCAAACCGTTCAAGTTAGAAGAACTGCAACTGCGCATTGACAATATCATAGCCAATCGCGAGCGGATACGTCAGAAATTTACAGGGTCCCCCACCTTTGAAGTCAGCGAACAGCATTATAGCAGTCCTGATGAGATATTTATTGAGAAAGCCATCGCTTGCGTGAAGAATCATCTAGACGATGCAGATTACGACCGCGACCGTTTCGCGTCCGACATGTGCGTCAGTTCATCTACGCTCTACAACAAGCTCCGTGCCCTTACCGGCCAGAACATCACCGGATTTATCAATTCCATCCGTCTCAAGGAAGCTTGCAGCATAGTCAGACAAAATCCTTATATACAAGTATCCGAACTGGCTATGAAAGTAGGATTCAATACTCCGAAATATTTTACGAAGTGTTTTAAAGCTGAATTCGGAATGCTCGTCAAAGAATATATTGACAAGGAGATATTGAAATAAAAAAGTTGTTAAATACATCAAAGTACTTCATCTGAACAATACAATTTTAATCGTATCATCCAGATGAAGTAAAAATAAAGCCTTAAAACAATCCAATTAACACTACCTAAATATCATTTATAAGTATTTTATTCAGTATATAATTAATATCCCGGATTCTGTTTCAGATTACTATTATTCTGCATTTCCACCTGTGGAATAGGCCATAACCATCCTTTTGTAGAATCAAATTTACGGGTTTCTTTCTTTTCAGTTTCAAAAACCCATTTGGATGGATTTGTCGGATCAGATAATTTTGAAGTAACATATCCATATACATCATGAACCAAAGATTCATCTTTCCATCTTAACATATCAGCGTATCGCGTACCTTCCATAAAAAATTCGACTCTACGCTCATGACGAAGAATATTTCTCAATTGATCTTGGTTTAAACCAGTCCCTTCTACATTTTCAATTTTCGGCATGTTAACACGAGCACGCACCTGATCTATCAGATCATAAACTTCCTGCCCTGTATTACCAGATTCTATTAATGCTTCGGCACGCATCAACAAAACGTCTGCATATCTCAGTACGATGGTATTTAATGAATAATTATATGAGTCTGTACCATTAATATCAGCATATTTTCGAGGACGAGCTCCACAAGGTACCTGATCATTTGCAGGAATAAATGTACCTGAAGCAGTCTTTGAACCAGGTAATACTATAGAAGCAGCCATTCGAGGATCACGGTTCGTATACGGATCCTGATCTTTGTATCCGGATTTGGTATCTGTTATAGGAAGACCATTCGTCATATAATACGAGTCAATTATAGATGAAGTTACATTAGGAGTAGGCCAATCTACAAAAGAGAGACGCGCACTAGGCCATGATTGGTTCTGCGAGTTCTTAATATATTGTATATCAAATATAACCTCTACATTGTTTTCATTAGCCTCATCGAATAATCCAGCATAATCAGGATATAACTTGTAGACGCCCATATCCATGACCTCTTTAGCGGCAGTCGCCGCATCTGCCCATTTCTGATTATATAGTAAAGTTTTACATTTTAATGTTAGAGCGGCACCTTTGGTCACTCTTCCAATATTACTACCTGCATAAGAATTAGGTAATGCCGAGGCTGCGGCATCCAAATCACCAAGTATGGCAGCCTGAACTTTATCCTTTTCAGTACGAGTGACTTTTGCGCTATCCAGTGTTTGAGTCCCCATAATCAATGGAACATCTCCGAAATAGGTAATCAGATCAAAATAAGCATAAGCACGTAAGTACCGAGCCTCTGCATTCATTTGTTTTTTAACATCGTCGGAAACATTAGCTGCTGACAAATTTGCTATAAATGTATTTGCACGAACTATTGTTTGATAATCCTGTTTCCATTTGGCAGAGGGTCCCCAACTAGATGCATTCTGAGCCCATTCTCCGAATTCTTTTGAGCCTTGCCATGAATCCTGACAATAATTATTGTCAGACATAAAATCTAACTGATACCAGAAAGCGACAGTTTCAGTTGGCGGAATTGAAGCATATACGCCCATTAATCCCATCTTACATTGTGTTTCATTCTCGTAGAATGTACCAGGCGACAATGTATCCAAAGGTGATCTATCAAGCAAATCACTTGTGCATCCACAGAATATCGTCATTAATATTCCGGAAATTAAATATTTAATTTTAGTCATAATAATTTTTTCATTTAAAAGTTAACGTTTACGCCAAAGGTATATATCCTAGTCTGAGGATATGCTTCCGCACGAGTCTGACTAGTTTCTTTCTCAGGGTCAAATCCTTTATATTTAGTAAATGTCAGAGCATTCTGTATACTTGCATACAATCTAACCTTACATCCTCCAAGAACTCTTACTAAATTTTTATCAAAGGTATAACCGATTTCTATATTTTTTAATCGTAAATATGACGCATCTTCCATATAGAAGGTAGAATGAATATTATTTCTAACACCATCTGTCGTAAGGCGTGGATATTTATTTGATGGATTATCTGGTGTCCATCTGTCCAACCACCAGTCACCCATATTGGCGAAACCGCTGAAGCACGTTGCTATTTCATAATAAGTATAACCATCAATACCTGCTACGCCTTGCCAGAACATGTTGAAGTCGAAATTTTTCCATTCCAAGTTACAAGAAAATGCATACGAAACATCAGGGAATTGTTTTCCTATTACCTGACGGTCATGATCCATATCCACTACACCATCACCATTTAAATCTTTGTATTTAATGTCACCTGGTTGTGCGGTGTAATTAGAAACAGAAGTGACTCCTGATTTCAGTTTATATTGTCGGTCAGCATAAGCTACATTAGGATCACTGTTGTTTTGCCAAGTAAAATCACTTATCTGATATATTCCGTCTTGTACATATCCATAGAAAGAATTAATTGCATATCCCTCAACAACAGCCGTTGGAGCACTAATAATAGGACTAGCGCCATTCAAATCCGTCACTTTGTTCACAATATGTGAAATATTGGCAGAAGCTCTCAATTTCAGACCGTTAGAGAATATCTTGTTATAACCGACTGTAGCTTCTATACCTTTATTTTGTACCTTTCCTGCATTTACATAAGGAGCACTCAGATTTCCCATTGTCCATGGAATTGGTGTCTGCATAAGGATGTCATTCGTATTCTTAACAAAATAATCCATACTTACATTAATACCATTTCTAAATGCTACATCAAGACCTATATCTGTCTGTGTTGTCGTTTCCCATGTTGTATTTTTGTTTGTCAGACTCTTCACTGCTACACCAGACTGTAATGTTCCTCCTAAAGAATAGTTTTGTCCTGTTGATAAGATATCACTTCCTACATAATAGGAATTAATATTCTGATTACCCAATTTACCCCATGAAGCGCGGATCTTCAACATATCCAACCACGACTTCGTAGATTGCATAAATTTTTCTTCTGAAATAATCCATCCTGCAGAGAAAGAAGGGAAGTTGCCCCATTTGTGACCATCGGCAAAACGGGAAGAACCATCACGACGTATATTTGCCTCAAACAAATACTTGTTATCATAAGAATAATTCAAACGGCCGAAATAAGAACGCAGACCTAAATCATATTCTCCGGAATTGTTAGTTTGAGAAGAGGCATCACCTAAGTTTAATTCCCACTGAGTGTTGTTAACATAGCCAGAACGATAACCAGAATTCCATTTCCATCTGAAATATTCTTCTGAATAACCTGCCATTACGCCGATTGTGTGTTTACCAAATTTATGATCATACTTTAATAATCCTGTCAATAAAGACTGAGTATTCGTAGAATTCGTTTCTGTCAGATTAGATGCTAAAGTTTTTGTACTTCCATCCATATTTTCAAGTGTGACATTTGCATTGATGGCGTTTTTGTCTCCATGTTCTACATTATAGCCATAAGTGAGCTGCAAACTGAATCCATCTAAAAATTTATACTCGCCTTCTATCTGACCGTTAAAATTATAACGTTTATTCTTAGTTTTGCTACCTTCTTCAGCTTCTCCATAATAATTACGTTCACCATTGACTGCCATCCACTGACCGTCCGTTGCTTTTATCGGATATATAGGTGCCAAGGTTGAATACCATATCGTACTCCACAAGTCTGTGGGCTGCCATTGCGTTCCGACATTTCCTGCCAAACGAGTTGTAACACGTAATTTTTTGTTCAAGAAATATGCGTCAATATTAGACCTAAAATCTGTTTTACGATAATTGGTATCGATTAATATACCATCTTGGTCAAGGTAACCAAGCATAACAGCATATTGTAAATTATCAGAACCACCACTTACATTAAACCTGTGATTCTGCATATTGGCAGTATGATAGTATATATCAAAATAGTCGTTGTTTGGATACATTGAATCATTGCCTGCTTTGTATTTTGCTATCGCTTCATCAGAATATTTATTACTCATACCCATATTCTGGCAAGCCTCGTTATACAACGTTGTATATTGATAAGAATCTAATGTTTTAGGTAAAGATGTAGCTTTTTGAATACCGTAATATCCAGAATAAGATACATTCATCTTACCAGCCGCGCCTTTCTTTGTGGTAATTAAGATAACACCATTTGCGGCACGGTTACCATAAATAGAAGCAGATGCGGCATCCTTTAATACGGATACTGAACTGATTTCGCTCGCATCGACATCATTCATATTGCCAGGAAAACCATCTATGATAACAAGAGGGTCACTGTTATTCAATGTTCCAACACCACGGATATTGATTACAGCTCCATCAGATCCCGGCTGACCAGACTTTTGTAAAGCGTAAACGCCAGATGCTGTACCTTCCAAGAGAGTTGATGAATTAGTTATTGGTCTATCTCCCAGGTCAGCAACAGACACACTTGAAACAGCACCTGTAAGATTCGCCTTTTTCTGTGTTCCATAACCGACGACAACTACTTCATTAATAGATTTAGCATCTTCTTTCATGGTTATTTTCAATGCAGATCCATTTTT
Organism: uncultured Prevotella sp.; assembly: GCF_937863835.1. GTDB lineage: Bacteria > Bacteroidota > Bacteroidia > Bacteroidales > Bacteroidaceae > Prevotella. The sequence continues at coordinate 721 of NZ_CALMHT010000038.1, read as the reverse complement.
AAAAGGAATAACCTGTGTCTTATAACCTACGTAAGAAATTTCCAGCTCACCAGAGTTAACATCATTCAAAACGAATCCGCCATCTAAGTCTGTCACAGACCCCTTGCTTTCTCCTTTCACTCTCACTGTCGCACCTATTATAGGTTCACCATTTTCATCCTTTATAATACCACTAACATGATGTTTCTCGTCAGAAGATTGTTTTTTCAACGTTTTCGGTGATATTACAATAGACTTCTCAGAAATCATTTTGTACTCAAGATTGCAATCATTCAGTACCTCATCGAGAATTTCCTTCACAGAAACATTGTTTCTGTTGACAGAGATTCCAGTTTTTTGATCAACAATCTCATTGCGATAAGAGAACTTGTAAGTTGTGGATTTCTCAATCTCGTTTAGTACCCGTTTAAGCGAGACATTTTTAAGATTAATGCTCATCTGTTGCTGCTGAGCCTGCACTTGCACTATACAAGATAGTAACAAGAAAAACATCACTACAAGATGTCTTGCATTCTGCCTTTTGTTCATTTGTGTAAAGACTTTAAAGTTAATAATTCGGCGCCTTCTTTATGCGTCTCAAAAGAGTATACGGCACAATTAATTAAAAGTACCGAAAAAAGTGTAATTTTAACATTAGAATTTTATTTTCCAGTTAAAGATACTATATGTTTACTAACTTTATAATTCATATCATAAGCTTCCGACAATATTCTCAAAGCTA
>NZ_CALMHT010000037.1 GCF_937863835.1 uncultured Prevotella sp. | reverse complement strand
AGTTTCACTCAAGAAACAAGAGCAGTTTATTCTATACAAAAAAAGGATTTCCAATTATTGGAAATCCTTCTCTTTTGAATCTTTGTGACTCCGTAGGGATTCAAACCCTAAACCTGCTGATCCGTAGTCAGCTACTCTATTCAGTTGAGCTACGGAGCCTCATTTCTTGATTGCGAGTGCAAAGGTACGGGTTTTATTTTATATTGCCAAATTTTTCTATTGATTTTTTTAAAATAATCATATAATAATCAGGATGCTTATGAACACATAAAATAGAAGATGCCTTCAATCGCTTTATAATTATCTGATTTACAGATAATAGGATTGAAGGCATCTTTTGAAATCCGTTATCGGTTTATTTGATCATATCTACCGATCGTTTAAGGAATTGGTCTAGTGCCGCGCCCTTCAGCATACCATTTTGCAGTAAAGCCAGGTCGATCAGTTGATGAACAATGTTATTGCCCTTCGCATATTCGGCTATGATACCGTCCTTCTTGGTCTTCTCGTCGTTGATAGACTTCTCTGTATTCTTCAAGTCGTCTTTTTCTTCCTGTGTAATCTCTTCAGGTTTCTTCTTGTCTTGTGACTGACGGATGGCAGCCAATCTGGCTTCCTGTCCTTTTATCTCACTCATAATCGGTTTCAGAGCCTCATCAGTGTTGGTTGTCGTATCATTCAGTACATTCTTGACAAGAGGGTGGTCGCTGTTCAATACAAGAGAGTAGGAATCTGGCATCTGAGCGTAGAAACTCATTCCAGCCTGGAAACGACTCATGTCTTTCATACGGCGCATATACTCGTTCTGTGTGATGATGACCGGTTGAGCCTGTTCACCAAGCGCCTGTACCTCCACATTAAATTCGATTTTGTCAAGTTTTGGCAACTGTGAACGGAATACGGATGACAAATTGTCACTCTTGTCGCTGTCCAGTTCCGACTTCTTGATATCTTCTTTGACTATAATACGGTCGATAATATCCGAATCCACACGTGTGAAACGGCTCTTCTCGAATTTCTGCTCCAGCATTGAAACGACAGGCGTATCCAGTTGACCGTCCATCAGCAACACACTATATCCTTTGGCTTTGGCTGCTTCGATATAGGTATATTGTTCTTCCATATTGTTGGCATACAGATAAATCAGATTGCCGTCCTTGTCTGTCTGGTTGTCCTTAATCAGTTGCTTGTACTCATCGAATGTAAAGTATTTCTTTTCAGTGTCTTTGAGCAATGAGAAATCTTTAGCCTTATCGTAGAAAGTCTCTTCAGAGAGCATACCGTAATTGATGAATATCTTCAGGTCGTCCCATTTCTCCTCGAATCCCTTGCGGTCTTCTTTGAACAGACTCTGCAGACGGTCTGACACTTTCTTGGTGATATATGTTGATATCTTCTTCACATTGGCATCGCTCTGCAGATAACTGCGGCTTACATTCAGAGGAATATCCGGTGAATCGATGACGCCGTGAAGTAGTGTAAGGAATTCGGGTACGATACCTTCTACCTGATCGGTAACGAACACCTGATTACAATACAGTTGAATCTTATTACGTTGCAGTTCTATATTCGACTTGATGCGTGGGAAGTAGAGTATACCGGTCAGATTGAACGGATAGTCGACATTGAGGTGAATCCAGAACAGAGGTTCGTCCTGCATAGGGTAGAGAGTTTGATAGAATTTCTTATAATCCTCATCCTTCAGTGTGCTAGGAGTCTTTGTCCACAAAGGTTCCACATTATTAATAATGTTATCTTCGTCTGTTTCCTGTTGTTTACCGTCTTTCCATTCCGTCTTTTTTCCGCAGATGATAGGAACCAGCATAAACTTGCAATACTTGTTGAGCAAGCCTTCAATCTTGTTCTTGTCAAGGAATTCCTTGCAGTCGTCATCTATATATAATATAATGTCAGAACCGCGGCCTTCTTTCTTCGTGTCTTCTATTTCGAATGCAGGTGAACCGTCGCAGCTCCATTTTACGGCCTTGGCGTCATCTTGATAACTCTTGGTGACGATTTCCACTTTCTTGGAAACCATGAAGGCAGAATAGAAACCGAGTCCGAAATGACCGATAATGGCATTGGCGTTATCCTTGTATTTGTCCAGGAAGTCGCTGACACCGGAGAAAGCAATCTGGTTGATATACTTATCAATCTCTTCTTCGGTCATACCGATACCGTTATCACTGATGGTGATTGTACCTTTCTTTTCGTTGACGGATACACTGACTTTCAGTTCACCCAACTCACCTTTGAAATCACCCTTCTCAGCCAACGTCTTGATTTTCTGTGTAGCGTCCACAGCATTAGAAACCATTTCACGCAAGAAAATCTCATGATCTGAGTATAAGAACTTTTTTATTACGGGGAAAATGTTCTCGGTCGTAACCCCGATATTACCTTTTTGCATCATATATATTATTAAATTTGATCAAACATCAAACTTATAAATACAAATAGTGTGCCAACATTATCGGTGGGTTGGTGGAAAAAATGGCGATGGTATTTTATGTTATGTTACAAATGTTATCAATTATGTATCATTTTTAATCATAAGCCCCTTTTTTAGACAAATCGAGTTGCATCATTTATTTTTTAATATTATCTTTGCACTACTAAAAAGCACAATTTCAAACATGAACGAACGCGAAACAAAATTTAAAATCATAGACAATTACTATAAGTCTCATTACGAAGAACTGCGGTCATTCGTTTGCAAACGGATAGGAGATATATATGAATCTGAAGATATAGTTCAAAATGTATTTTTGCGACTTCTTTCTTCTGACAAAATGTTATCGACCGTAACGTTGCCTTGTCTTATTTATACCACGGCCCGAAATCTGATATATGATTATTGGCGCCATCATAGTTCTGTAGATGAATACGAACATTATTATAAAGCAGTTTCTTCCGACGGTGAAGACAGTGTCTCGTCTGTTATGTCTGTAACTGAAATAACAGATATATTAGAAAAGGGTATAGCCAGACTGACAGACAAGCAACGTAATATATATAGGTTGAGCATCTTCGATGATCTGAAAGTCTCGGAAATCTCCTATACATTAGGAGTTAATTATAAATATGTGGAGAATAATCTAGGTGTAGCCCGCAAAGAAATACGGCAATATGTAAATCGCATGTTGGCCTGATGATAATAAGTTAATTTTTAGATTTAGGTTCAATAGGTGATTTTTTAGGGAAAAAGAACCCCGGCTGGATAGTGATATCTTATGCCGGGGTATTTTTTTGAGAATTTTTTCAGAGAAAAGTTTGTATAATCAAAATTAATCCATTACCTTTGCACTCGCATTTGAGAAAAGTGTTCGGTTAACGCCAAATGGAAGTTTGGGTGAGTGGCTGAAACCAGCAGTTTGCTAAACTGCCGTGCGTGTAAACGTACCGGGGGTTCGAATCCCCCAGCTTCCGCACACTTTTGCAACTAGCCACGGTGGGTTCATCTAATGGTTAGGATACAAGATTCTCAATCTTGGCATACGAGTTCGATTCTCGTACCCACTACCCAAAAAGAGCAGCTATATAATAGCTGCTCTTTTTGGTTTATATCACCTTATTTCTTAATAGGTATGTTCT
>NZ_CALMHT010000036.1 GCF_937863835.1 uncultured Prevotella sp. | reverse complement strand
GGGCATCCACTACCTTGATCAAAGCTTCCTTAACCTTATCAGCATCCGGCAGATGAAGGTTGATGGCGTTCGGGATATTATACTGCGTCGTGTCACGGTTCATTTCCCAAGCCACATACACACCGCGCTGGTTCTCCGTGATGGGATAGTATTCACGCTTCTCCCACACATGCTCATCTGCACTGTCGATGTTCTTCGCTACTGATGCCAGCTGCCGAAGTGTCGGTGTGGAAAGGATATCCTTCGTTTCCACTATCAGATTCAACTGCTGACGGATAGCCACACTCATTCTCATCGCCAATAAAGAACTCATACCCACCTTAATCAGGTTGGTGGTCACGCCGAACTGGTCATGGCCCAGCAATCTGGCTGCCACATCAAACAATTGCTGCTCCAGTTCAGTTTCCGGCGCAACTATCTCTTCTGCCTTCAGTTCGGGTACAGGCAATGCCTTACGGTTTATCTTTCCGTTAGGAGTCATTGGCATCACTTCCAGACGCATGAATGCATCAGGCACCATGTATTCCGTCAGCGCTTCTGCCATATATGATTTCAGAGCTTCCTCGTCTATCTCCACGGTACTCGTATAGTACAAGCACAGATGCTGAGTACCCTTTATCTCTTTCACCTCTGCGGCTACTGACTTGATGGTCTCGCTGAATGAGATGGCGCGGGACTCTACCTCACCCAGTTCTATACGGAAACCACGCAGTTTCACCTGATTGTCTATTCGGCCCAGATATTCCAGTTCACCGTCCTTATTATAACGGGCAAGGTCGCCTGTATGGTACATCCTCACCTTGCGGCCCCATTTATCTTCCTTCACAAACGGGCAGTCGCCGAACACCTCCGAGGTCTTCTCGGGCAGATGCCAATAACCACGACCCACCTGAATACCGGCAAAACACAGTTCTCCGGCTACTCCCTGAGGTACCAGGTTGCCGCTGCGGTCTATGATCAGAGACCATGAGTTGCCCACAGATCGGCCTATCGGGATATTCTTCACATGCTCACCGGGTTCCACTACGTAGTAACTCGTATCATCGGTACACTCGGTAGGACCATACACATTGATGATCCGCACCGTATCACTGTACACGCCTTCCAGTTTCTCACCGCCCATGGTGATGAAACGTACAGGAAGGTCAGGATAAGTATTCAGCAGCAGGGCACCTATTGCAGTGGCATAGCCGCCGCCGGTAATCTGATGCTCCAGCAGGAACTGGTGTATCGCATCCAAGTCCTTACGGATGGAATTCGGCATGATATGGACGCTGCCGCCCAATGTCAGCACGGCATAAATATCCTCTATATGGGCATCGAACGAGAATGAACGATGGCTCTCTATACGGTCGGATGAAGTCAACTTCTCCATATCCTTCACCACCTCGATGAAGTTGCGTAGACCTGCCTGATGGAGCATGGTGCCCTTCGGACGGCCTGTGGAACCTGACGTGTATATCATATAAGCCAGATTGGACGGGGTACACAGATTGACAGGATCAGACGACACGCTGAAGTCCACATCATCTATATAGATAATCTTCGTCCGTGATTCGTCCACGGAAAAGGCTTCCTCTTTGCATTTCTTATCCAGCACCTCATGGCTGGTCACCAGTACCTTGGACTCGGAATTGTCTATCATATACTGCAGGCGGTCGGTCGGATACTCTATATCCAGCGGCGTGTAAGCCGCGGCGGCCTTGTGGATTCCGTGGATGCACAGAATAAATTCCTTCCTGCGTTCCATCATCACACAGACAAAATCGTCTGGACGGACACCATGGGATATCAGCAAATGAGCCAATATATCGGAACGATGATCCAGTTCACTATAAGACAATTGGCTGTCGGTATCCACCACCGCGATATTGTCGGGAGTGGCAAGGGCCTGGCGATGGAACATATCAATAAATGTCTCATTGATATCGTAATCAAGAACGGGACCGGCTGACAAAGATAAGAC
>NZ_CALMHT010000035.1 GCF_937863835.1 uncultured Prevotella sp. | reverse complement strand
GAGGACTGTCGTTTCAGATGGAAACCGACTCAGTATCATATAAAAGCTCATTCAAAAGTTGTAGAAGCAACAGAAATGAACTTGCAATATTTCTAATTGCAAAGGTAATAAATAATATTCAGATATGAAAGAAAAGGAAACAATAAAACATTATTTGCAAATCTGATTCAATTGATATAAAAGATACAATGTATGTTAAATAATTGCATTCATAAGAGAAATAATACAACCTGTTGGTTGTATTATCAATTTTAATTATTACATTTGCACTAAAATATAATATGACTTTTGATGATATAACAAATGATGGCAGATTATGGGCAGTCAGGTATGATGGTGATTCCGACAACGTCCTATCCAATCTATTTGATAAGTGGAATGACATTCTATGGTTGCGCGAATTTTTCAGGAACAATTTAGATGATTTAACCTCATATTTCAAGATTACAGACATTAATCAAGCCATTTATGATACGATATCCGATGCAGAACATTTACAGTGTCTGATTATGGACCTCTCACCAGATGCAGACCTTGACAAAATATTCCATCATTTGGAACCGTCACGAACACATGAAATGACGTTGGGGAAAGAAAAAGTAAAACCTGACCATAATTTTCGTCACAGTTCATGGTTAAGAATATACGCTATTAAACTTTCTGACGGTGTCTACATCATAACGGGCGGTGCCATTAAACTAACAGCGACCATGCAAGAGAGACAACATACTATAGATGAATTGAAAAAGTTGGAAAAGGTGCGGAATTTTCTATTAAAGGAAAATATTATAGATAATGACGGATTCATTGATTATCTCAGTGAGTTATAAGATATGACAAAATAACAATAGCAACTAAAAGTAACGGAAATGAAAACAACGGTAGAAAAATTAAGAAAGCATGCATCTTCTACACCATCGAAATGGCGTGAAGAGGCTCAGTTCCGTTCAGAAAACAAATTATGGCTGCGCTATTCTCAAATGGTGGCCATGAAGATGCTCGACAGAATGGAAGAATTGGGACTGACCCAGAAAATGCTGGCAGACAAGATGAAGTGCAGTCAACAGTACATATCAAAAGTGTTGAAAGGTAAAGAAAACTTATCTTTGGAAACACTATTCAAAATCGAAGAGGTACTTCATCTAAAATTCATTCACGAACCAGAGATGGCTTGAGTCCTAGAGAATATGTTTGAGAAGAGTTTTGTTTACCATATTATTAAAATGCTACTTTATATATTTCTGCAAAAATATAAAATACCATTTTAAATTTTAGGGTTTTTATGCCATCTTTCTAACTTTTTTTATTTTTTAACCCAAAATGTTAATAGCAAAATCTATTTGAATTTCTCTGCGTCTTTCTCCATAAGCCTTTGTACATCCACGGCATTGAATGGTATCTTACCCTTGCTGAGTTCGGGAATATTGAATGACTTGAGGTTCATATCATAGAAATCGGGGGAACTTTGCGGTAGAACGAATGGTTTGTGAGCCTTTCCGTCGCGATCTATGTAGCAGAAATATGGTTTTCCGTATAGACCATCGTCGCGCTTGCTCGCAAATACAAACCAGCGACTGTTAGACGACCAACTGTGGTAGGTGTCTGAACGATTGGAATTGACTATCGCCAAGGTGTCTATCTGCCCTGTCTTGATATTCATCATCTGCAGGTCTGCCTCTCTGTGCCAGATAGGGAATGTACCGTAATCGGCTACTGTATAGAGTATGTATTTCCCGTCGGGAGATACGCGTGGATGACATACAGAACGTTTGCTGCACGTGCCTGGGACTGACTCGATATTTGCATTGAGCAGCGTGTCAACCTTTTGACCTATCTTACCATTGCTCTCATTGAAGTCGGTGCGGCACAGGCTATATTTCAGGTTTTTGATATCCTCAGGCAGTTTCACACGCTTAGCCGAACAGAAATAGATATATTTACCGTCGGGTGAGAAGGTTGGGAAGGTTTCTAGAACCGTTGAGTCACATAGATTGTGCCGGGTGAATATGAAATTGTTGTCCAAGTCGGCCACGTAGACGTCGGATTTCTTGTCGTAGACCTCCAATCTTTTGCTGCCTTGTGCATGGAAGGCTGGGATGATGATATTGGAGGAGAAGACAAAATAGCGGCCTGTATGGTTGAATCCGCCATAGACGCTGGCTGAGATCATATCGTCTTTTTTCAAATCCAGTTTACGGAGCTTACCGTCTTTGTTGAGCACGGCACCACCGTTCTTGCCCCTGACATACATCATCGACAGGTCGGGATTCTGATTGCCTACGATATGACAGTTCATACAACTGTTGTTGACGAGGTTATGGTCGCAGAGCGCACTTTCGTCAAAGTTTTCCACGCAGCGCTGACGAATCTGGAGATTGTTGAACACCTCGTAATCAGGTTCTATCAGTCTGTAGGTAAGGTAAGAGTCGAGACTGTCTTTGACGATTTGCCATTTGAACGATTTATATCCTACCCATTTGTCGCCTTCCTGAGCCATCACCTTCACATCGACTGTCTTACCGGCATTCTCCTGAGTGAAGTCTTTCCACTCGTCCATGTCAAACGTTACCTTATTGTCGCTGCCGCTGTACAATTCCGTTCCATTGGCAATCACTTTCACACCGTCCGCATTGTTACGCAGAAGGAAATTGAGGGGCGCGATATTGACAGGAATCGTGATGTCCGTATAGTCGGGATACATCGGAACTGCTTTGTCGGTTTCAGTAACAGGGAGTTCCTGGCAAGATGCCAACAGACTTATCAAGGCAATAAACAATAGTATCTTTTTCATTTCTGTTTTTTGTTAGGGTTGTTCTGGTTGTAGAAATCTACAGCTTGCCGATAAAGCAGCGGTTGCATGCTTCGCTTTTGCAGGGCGTAATATTTGTTGTAGTCGTCCATGAAAACACCAATCTCATGCGCCTGCAGGTCACTGCACAACAGATAGTCGAGTGCAATCTCGTTTCGGGGATTGGATTTCAGCAGTTCCAGTAATACCATTCTGCAGTTGTCGTTCAGTCTCAGCGTATCGGTCTTGTTGATATATTGCCGTTTCTTGGCAATTTCCGCTTTTACATCAGGTGTCTGCATGCCGGGTGTATGGTCGGCGGCCCATTGTTTGTAGACAAGGGTGTTGTCGAGAATACGAAGATATTTCGTGGCTGCGGGAATATCATTGCTGACCAGATTGGCTTCGGCCAGTCTTTTTATCATCCGCACGTTACGGTTGTCGGGCGAGAATACGTTCGCCAACATTGCGGCACGCTCTGTAAGAGTCATATCCCCTAGTACATAATACAGTTCGTTCGTCATTTTGATGATCAATATAGGGGTCTTGGAATTGACGTGATAGAATGTACCTAGATTGGTGGGCCTGTCTAATGAAACATAATTGGCCAGTTGCCCTTTTTGAGCCAGAGCCAAATTATAGAAGAAACTCATCTGCTCGGGTATCGTATCCATCTTTCCGCACATATACATCACCTCGTTGTAGTGGCCGAAATAGTATTCATTGTCTACTGCCAGATAATCTTCGAGTTCCATTTCAGGCTTCGCCAGTTCGCCGATACCTGGATAGGTATAATTCTCTTTCGCATTGAGCAGGTATTGCTTCTGTGTGAGAGGTATGCATAAGATGAACAGGGGAATATAGATGATGCGACCAACCCCTGTCTTCCAACTGATAAATATCCATCCGCTTATCATGGAGAAAAGCACAAAGACAATCCATCCATAGCCGAACATCCAGTAAGTGACAGCCGTGAAAGTCACGATGATGGCATCGTTCATGAAACGCAGTTTCCTTATCCGGTCCATTCTTATGATGTAACTGACAGCAAAGAACATGGCAGCACCACCGATGACAGACATCGTGGACGCCAGACGGAATTCCGCCTTGAAATGGCATACCGCTTCCAATATCATTGCTATGATGGCGATAAAGAAGGATATGCCTGCATGTAAACCGGCTCTTTGCAGTGCTCTCCTGATGATGTCGCCCATCGTGAGCAGACTCAGTGTGAGAATGATAGCGCCTGCATAAAGATAATAATAGAATTGTGTGAGGAAATCACCTATCAGACAAGCCGCCCACGCCGGTTTGGTGAAGTAAGTGGTGATATAGCTCCACGACATCAGGAATATCTGGTTCTGTTCCTTATAGAAGAAGTGATAAGGATAATCGTATTGGAAAAAAACGAAACAGGCCAAAGCTTGTATTGCTATGATGGCATAGTATATAATATATAATCTTGATTTTATAGTAAAATGTTTCATTTAATTCCTGTCATATTAGATAAAAATTTACTTAATGTCGATTTCCTATGTGTGTGTATAATTTTCTTTGTTAAAGAAATTTTATTGTTGTTGGAAATTTCAGCTTTTTCTTCCAGCATTTTCAGCTCATTTCCATTTATACCTTTTCTTTTGGCTATTTGGAATAATGCAAAATCTTTGTTACTTTGCATTACAATGTCTTTCCACTGTTGTAATTGCTCGTTTTGTTGAGTTCCGGTGCTAGTACTATTACTATCTAATTTGACGGTAGTGGTTCCTTTTTCAGTTACGACTAATAAATCTTGTAATTCAAATCTCAATGCAGGCTTTACTCTTATTATACTGACTCTCTCCGTGTCACCTTCGAAAGAAAATTTTCCGTTACTGATTATAGTCGAATCTACATTGGACGGGTTGTCTCCTTTGACCGGGACGAGATAAACCTTGTTCCCATCATATTTGTTTGAAGGAACAACGCCATTGATTGTAAAGCGTGGTTTTAAATGACATGTGCATGATACGAGTAAAGCAGCGATTATGAACAATAGAATCTTTTTCATTTATATTTTTCAGTTTAGATTGTTGATGCATGGATGCATTTATTTTAATGCAAAGATACGCTAAACCAAGAAAAATACAAAACAAATAGGAATAATTTTGTGGCGTTTTTTTGTGCGGTGATACTATGTTTGCAAATTTAGATATTATTTTGATTGCGGTAGCTGAGCTACACATTCCATTTCTATCAACCATTCCGGTCGGCATACGTTGGCATGGACGATGATGCACGGGATGTCTGTATACGCTGTGTTCATAAACGACAAGACACCTGCATAGTCGGAAATATCGCGAAGATATATGATAAAATATCGTATGTCTTTCATCGTCGCCCCGCCGTCATTGAGCAGTGCACCTATATTCTCAAGCAGTCGACCTGTCTGTCGCATCACATCGTCGGGATATAATACCTGTCCGTCTTTGTCGATACTGGCTGTGCCGGATATGAAAAACTGTTCTTTGCCTTTGATGCTCAGTCGTGTGCCCCGTTCGAAAGCGACTCCGTATTCGTGGGTAGGGTTGAGGTGGCCGAGTGCCTGAAGATATTTCTTGTCTTCTTCTTTGATGCCGGGATAGGTGAGAAAGTCGATGGCTACAGATGCGCCACGTACCTGCGAACGTCCGCCGATACCTGTGCTGGCTATGTAATGGGTTTCGGCGGTTAGTCCGTATTTGTCGAATACATCATTGCGCGCCTTTACCACATCCGCATAGTTGTTGTCTATATCATTCACATATATCCATGTGCGCACGCAGTTCCTTTCCAGAGTCATGCCTGTACCTTCTATCGATTTCAGATATTTGTCGAAGAGCAGTCGGGTCTGCATATAAGCGTCGATGCCTGTCGACTCTTCTTTTGTGAGACGGATGCTGTTGAAGATGAAAGTGGGCTCCTCATCGGATGTCTTCAGTAGCAAGGATATCTTGGAACCGTCAATGGGCGTTTGTTCCACGATGGTATATGGCGCCTTGGATATGATGTCGATGTATAGTTCCGATTCGATAAGGGTATCGTACTGGTTCTGGGCGTCGCTGAGGAATACTTTTACGTATTGCAGATGCCTGCCCGCAAGTTCTTCCATGTCGATGAATCCGCCGACCGACATATACAGATGTGCCAGTCGTTCGATGAATAATCCTTTCTTGTTGGCTGATATGATCTTATAATTGTCCATAGTATTTCTACAGACTTTCGAGCATCCGTTTGATAACCACGGATGCGGAAATCTCACGATTGGCAGCCTCCGGTATGACGAGCGACTGCTTACTCTCTATCACATCATCTGTAACGATGAGACCACGACGTACAGGCAGACAGTGCATGAAGTAGGCATTGTCTGTCCAACTCATGTGTTCTGTGTCTATCGTCCATGTCATATCCTTGCTCAGTATCTTACCATAATCGGCTGGATTCTTCACACCCGGACAACTCCAGTTTTTCGCATATACGAAATCAGCACCTTCAAGGGCTTTCTTCTGGTCATATTCCACTTTGGCATCGCCGACAAATCGTGGGTCCAGTTCATAACCTTCCGGTTGGGTGATGACGAAATCTACATCTGCGGCATTCATCCACTGGGCGAACGAATTGGGTACAGCCTGAGGCAAGGCACGGCAGTGGGGTGCCCAACTGAGTACCACTTTGGGACGGGCCTTTTTCTTGTATTCCTCGATGGTGATGAGATCGGCGAAAGCCTGCAACGGATGGACGGTGGCTGTCTCCATGGCAAAGACAGGTCGACCGCTGTATTTGATAAACTGATTCAGTACGGTTTCGGCATAGTCGTATTCACGGTCTGACAGTCCGGCAAAGGAGCGCACGCCAATCAGATCGCAATAGCAACCCATGACGGGAATCGCTTCCAACAGATGCTCAGATTTGTCTCCGTCCATAATCACACCACGTTCGGTCTCCAGTTTCCAGGCACCGGCATTGACATCAAGTACGATCACATTCATACCGAGGTTCATGGCTGCCTTCTGTGTACTGAGACGTGTACGCAGACTATTATTAAAGAATATCATCATCAGGGTCTTGTTCTTACCCAATGCCTGATATTTGAAACGATCGTTTTTGATTTCTTTGGCTTCTTCGAGAGCCTTGCTCAAATTGCCAATGTCTTCTACGTTAATAAATGACTTCATATTTGGTTATTGATTGTTTGTTCAACTTCTAATCTGTCCATGACCGGCTATCAGCCATTTGTATGTGGTAATCTCATCAAGGGCCATCGGACCGCGGGGACCGAGCTTCTGTGTGCTGATACCGATTTCGGCACCCAGACCGAACTGACCGCCGTCTGTGAAACTGGTAGGGGCATTGACATAAACACATGCCGCATCGACGCGGGCCTGGAATATCTTCGCATTGTTCTCGTCTTCGGTAATGATGCATTCACTGTGGCCTGAACCGTATTCGCTGATGTGCTTTAATGCCGCATCCAGTGACGGGACGGTCTTGACAGCCAATTTATAGTCCATAAACTCGGTGCCGAACGAATCGTTGGTGGCATGTTTCAGCAGTTCATGGGGATAATTGCCTGTCAATGCTTCAAAAGCCTGATCGTCGGCATATATCTCTACATTACTGATGCTAAGCAGGGCACAGAGTTCTGCAAGGTCTTTCAGGCGCGACTGGTGAACGATGAGACAGTCGAGGGCATTGCATACGCTTACCCTGCGTGTCTTGGCGTTGTTGATAATCAGTCGACCGATCTTCAGATCTCCGAATTCGTCAAAGTATGTGTTTACCACACCTGCGCCTGTTTCGATAACCGGAACTTTGGCGGTGTCTCTGACAAACTGTATCAGTTTTCTGCCGCCGCGGGGTATGCACAGGTCGATATAACCTACGGCATTGAGCATCTCGCCCGTCGCTTCATGAGTAGCGGGAAGCAGTTCAACGACAGAAGGATTGATATCATATTTCTTCAGTACTTCATGTATCAGCTGTACCTCGGCACGGTTGGACGAATCAGCATCTTTTCCGCCTTTCAGGATACAAGCGTTGCCGCTCTTGAAACAGAGCGAGAATACATCGAAAGTTACATTAGGACGAGCCTCATATATCATACCAATCACACCGAAAGGTACGCTGACGCGCCTTAGGTCAAGTCCGTTTTCCAGAACCTTATGCTTCAGTTCACGACCGAGAGGAGAGGGTAGTGTACTGACGTGTCGCATATCATTCGCTATATCATCCAAACGTTTGTCGGTAAGTTGAAGACGGTCGTACAGAGGATTCTCCTTATCCATTCTGGACAGATCGTCTGCATTGGCCTTTAATATTGTCTCCTTATTGGCAACAATAGCTTCGGCTACAGCCTGCAGCACCTCGTTCTTCTTTCCATCAGGGATAAGAGCCAGTTCGCCGCTTGCTGATTTAACATTTTCAAATATATTTTGCAGTTCCATTTTATTGTTCCATATATAGGTAATCGTAGTGTACCAGAGGTTTCTGGTCGTGGGCGCCAATCAGTTTCGCAGCTTCATCGCTGTCATAACCCGAACGTCCCACCGCTATACGTTTACCGTTTTCATCTATTATACTTACTATATCGCCTTCTTCGAAATCACCTTCAATAGAAGTGACACCTACGAGCAGCAGACTGATGGCGCGGTTCTTTCCAAGCAGGGCATCGGCCGCTTTCTTGTTGATATGGATAATGCCCTTGGCGAAACTCTCGCTGTGGGCAATCCATTTCTTCATATTCGAAACGGCATCCGGGTTCGGGATAAATTCGGTATGAAGTGTATCCGTAGGTTTCTTGACAAGGTCTACGAGAATATTGTCACGTTTGCCGTTGGCAATGATAACCTTGATGCCTTCATCGGCTACTTTGCGCGCTATATTACATTTCGTAATCATACCGCCTCTTCCGAAACCGCTTTTCTCTTCCTGTATGTATTCGCTCAGGTCCTTGTCGTGTTCCACTCTGGTGATAACTTTCGATTCGGGGTCTTTAGGTGAGCCGTTGTAAATACCGTCGATATTGCTTAAGATAATCAGAGATTCAGCATCCATCATAGAAGCGATCAGTCCGGACAACTCATCATTATCCGTAAACATCAGTTCGGTGACACTGATGGTATCATTCTCATTGATAATCGGTACGACAGCGTTGTCCAGCATCACATTCATACAAGCACGTTGGTTAAGATACTCCCTTCGAGTGGAAAAACTCTCCTTCATGGTAAGTATCTGACCGATGTGTATATCGTATTCGCGGAAAAGATCATAGTAGAGGTTGATCAGTTTTACTTGCCCTAAAGCGGAAAACAACTGGCGTTGCTCCACACTGTCGAGTTTGTGATTGACCTTCAGTTCACCACGTCCGCTGGCGATGGAACCGCTGGATACGAGAATAATCTCATAACCGTTGCGGCGCAGCCAGGCAATCTGGTCGACAAGAGCCGACATGCGTGTGACATCGAGTTTACCATCATCACGTGTAAGAACATTACTGCCAACTTTTATTACGATTCTCTTTCTGCTCATATTTATTTATTACAATCGTTCTTCCTTATCTCCACACGACGAATCTTGCCACTGATAGTTTTCGGCAGTTCATCGACAAACTCTATAATACGTGGATATTTGTATGGTGCGGTGACATGTTTGACATGATTCTGAAGTTCCTTAATCAGATCTTCACCAGCCTTATCCCTGTATTCTTTACTCAGTACGACTGTGGCCTTGACCACCATTCCGCGTACATCATCCGGAACACCGGTGATGGCACATTCCACTACAGCCGGGTGAGTCATCAGAGCACTTTCCACCTCGAACGGACCGATACGGTAACCGCTACTCTTGATAACGTCGTCTATACGACCTTCAAACCAATAGTAACCGTCTTCATCGCGCCAAGCTACGTCGCCGGTATGATAAATACCATCGTGCCAAGCTTCTTTGGTCAGTTCATCATCACGATAATATTCTTTGAACAGTCCGATTGGTTTCCTGTCTCCTACATGTATGACGATTTCTCCCTTTTCGCCCTCTTCACAAGGAGTTCCGTCAGGCTTGATAAGGTCTATGTCATATTGTGGATTAGGCATACCCATGCTACCTGGTTTCGCTTTCATCCAAGGCATCGTACCCAATGTCATGGTAGTCTCTGTCTGTCCGAAACCTTCCTTTAGTTCGATACCTGTAAGTTTCTTGAATTCATCGAATACAGAAGCGTTCAGGGCTTCGCCGGCTGTACAGCAATACTCCAGTGAAGACAGGTCGTACTTGCTGAAATCCTCGTGAATCATAAAACGGTAAACGGTAGGAGGTGCACAGAATGATGTAATATGATACTGTTCTATCTTACGCAAGATCTTATCGGCCGTAAATTTCTCATGGTCGAAAACGAAAACGACGGCACCGGCAAACCATTGTCCGTACAGTTTACCCCATGCAGCCTTGCCCCATCCGGTATCTGCTACAGTCAGATGGATACTGTTCTCATGCAGATTATGCCAGAATACGCCAGTCGTAAGGTGTCCCATTGCGTAAAGGAAATCGTGGATGACCATCTTCGGTTCTCCACTCGTTCCACTGGTGAAATACATCAGCATGGTGTCCTCATTACTGTTCACATGTTCCGGACGAACGAATTTTGGAGCACTCTTCCATTCTTTACGCCAGTCGTGGAATTCATCGTGTACGTTGTCTCCTACACCGATAAGAACTTTCAGTGAAGGACTGTCTGCTTCCGATTTCTTAACCTGTTCCATGACATACTTGTCATCAACACATATAATAGCCTTGATACTGGCACGGTTGTTGCGATAAACAATATCCTTGTCGGTGAGCATGTGTGTGGCAGGTATGGCTACGGCTCCCAGTTTGTGAAGAGCCATCATTGCCAGCCAAAATTCATATCTGCGTTTGAGAATGAGCATGACCATATCACCTCTTCCTATTCCGAGAGACTGGAAGTAGGATGCCGTCTGGTCAGACTGTTCTTTCAGATCCTTGAAAGTGAAGCGTATGCATTCACCTTCATCGTTAGTCCAGAGAAGGGCTAGTTTGTCGGGCTTTTCTTCAGCCCATACATCCATGACATCATACGCGAAATTGAAATTTTCGGGAATGATGAAATGAAGGTTTTTCTTGTAATCCTCAGTTGACGTAAAGTGCGTCTGAGTTAAAAATCTTTCTATCATTATTTTATTTATACATGTGTCGTTATAGAATGATGGCAAGGAAACGAACCGACTTGCCGTCCAGAGCCCTCATGCAATGAGTCAGGGATGAGTCGAAATAGATGCTGTCACCCTCATTTAGTATTAAAACTTTGTTCTTTATCGTCAATTCAAGCCTTCCTTCTGTTACATAATTGAATTCTTGTCCTTCGTGAGCATTCTGTTCAACCTTTGTTCCCTCTGATTTCGGTTCGACAAGAACCATAAACGGGTCAGCTTTTCTTCCACGGAATCCGCTGGCAAGACTTTGATATTTGTATGCCTTGCGGCGCTCTACACTCATTCCCTGATTGTTGCGCGTAAGAAAATATGTACTCATGTGTGGCTCCTCGCCAAACAATAATACATCCAAAGCGATTCCGTAATGTTTTGATATTGTCTGAAGTTTACTGATTGATATGTCGCCACATCCATCTTCCATCTTAGTATAGTCCTCTAGGCTTATGTCGCAAAGTTGAGCTATTTCTTCTGCTGGAATATCCAGAACTTCACGCAGACCTTTGAGACGTTCACCTATTTGTTTAATTGGCTCTTCCATCGTATTTTTTGTTTTAATTCGCACCAAAAATACAAATAAAATTTGATAATCGGGGCTGATTCATATTTTTTATTTTGTGTAATCTAAATAAAATAAAAAATACTGCACACAGTTTTTACGAGTGTGCAGTATTCTGTAAATTTTTAAGAAACTCTTTTATTTCAGACCGGCTTTCAGTCCTCTGATTACTGCACTGGTAAATCCGGCATGTTCCATCTCGTTCAGACCTTTGATTGTTACACCACCAGGGGTAGTGACTTTGTCAATCTCTGCCTCAGGATGATTGCCGTTAGCCTGCAATAGTTCCACTGCACCTTTGACGGTCTGTAATACAATTTTTTCAGCATCCTTGGCTTTGAATCCGAGTTCAACACCACCTTCTACTGCTGCACGTACATATCTCATGGCATAAGCTATTCCGCAGGAAGCAAGTGTGGTTCCTGCACCCAACAGACGTTCTTCTGTGATGATAGAACCGCCCATCTCGTCGAATATCTCACTGACCAGTTTGATGTTGGCCTCTGAAGCATTGACAGGTACGATGAACGTCATGGAGTTCATCACTGCGATGGCTATGTTAGGTATGACCAGGAAGAGTGGGGGCAGGCTGCCATCCTCTTTCTTCATCCATCCGTTCACTTGTTCGGATGATACGCCTGCGGCTACAACGATAAGAATCTGCTTTTTGTAGTTCATCGCGTCTTTGATGCCTGTCAGAACTCTCTCTACCAACCATGGTTTGACGAATACGGCTACAATGTCGGCACTCTCGGCCGCTACCTGATTGTCTGTGGTAATGCTTACACCTGTATCTGCAAAATGACCAAGTGCCTCTTGTGACGGGTCGGATAATGTAATATCCGCCGGTTTGAATGTTTCTCCTTTTAGCAAGCCCTTAACGGTAGAACCGCCCATGGCACCTGCTCCTATAACTGATATTTTCATATTTCGTCTAATACATTTTTAAGTTTCCCGATAAATTCGTCTACATTCTCTTTACTGAAGCAGAGAGGTGGTAGCAGACGCAGAATATTGGTCGAAGCGCAACCGGTAAAACAGTGCTGTTCGTAAACCAACTTTTCCCGGATAGGTTTCTGAGGAATATCAAATTCCACACCGATCATCAGTCCGCGTCCACGTACATCCGTGATATGCTTTTCTGTCTTCTGCAGTTCTTTCAGTTGGTCGATAAAGTAGTCTCCCACTAATTTTGCGTTTTCTACCAGTCCTTCGTTTTCCATCACATCCATGACAGCCAAAGCGGCAGTACAAGCCATGTGGTTACCACCGAAAGTGGTTCCCAATTGACCGTATACAGGTTTGAAATCAGGAGAAATAAGTACGCCTCCCATAGGGAAGCCGTTGCCGATGCCTTTGGCTACTGAGATTAAATCAGGTTTGATACCGAGCCACTGGTGGGCGAAGAATTTACCTGATCGTCCGTATCCGCATTGTATTTCATCGCATATCAGGTATGTACCATACTTTTTGCAGGCAGCCTGTAGTCCCTGAGCGAACTCTTTGGTCACAAGATGACATCCGCCTACTCCCTGGATACACTCCAGTATACAGGCACACACATCACCTTTGGCGAGTTCGTCTTCCCAAGCCTTGAGGTCGTTGATAGGTAGATAGGTGGTATGACCATTGTCATTGATAGGTGCTATAATTTTAGGATTATTGGTAACCTCAACGGCCAGTGATGTACGACCGTGAAAAGCTTTTTCGGCAGACAATATGCGAGTGCGACCGTTGGAAAAGGAAGCCAGTTTCAGACAGTTCTCGTTAGCTTCCGCACCACTGTTGATGAGGAAAAACTGATAATCATCATAACCGCTTATCTTGCCCAAACGTTCAGCTACCTGACGTTGTAGCATGTTTATGACCGAGTTGGAATAAAATCCCAGCTTATTCAACTGTTGTGTCATCATCTCCACATAATGCGGATGACAATGACCGATACTGATAACGGCATGACCGCCATAAACGTCAAGGTATTCCTGACCTTTATCGTCCCATACGTTACAGCCTTTGCCCTTTACGATATTGATATCAAAGAGCGGATATACATCGAATAATTTCATTGTTTCTATTTTTTTAGAAAGCCGAAGGCTTCAGTTTAAGACCAGCTGTCTCGTCAATACCGAACATGATGTTCATATTCTGTACGGCTTGTCCTACAGCACCCTTCAGCAGATTGTCTATTGTAGAGGTGACAAGCAACTTGTTACCGTACTTTTCACAATGCACGAGAGCCTTGTTGGTGTTTACCACCTGTTTCATGTCTATCGCCTTGTCTACATAGTGCGTAAACTTGGCATCCTGATAGAATTCCTTGTATGCTGCTGTTATCTCGTCTATACTCTTGTCTGTCTTAATCACTTCGGTGGCAAAGATGCCACGTGCAAAATCACCTCGATAAGGGATAAAGTCAATATCAGCATCCAGATAGCCCTGCACCTGTTTGATACTCTGTCTTATCTCAGGCACATGCTGGTGCTGAAAAGGCTTGTAGATGCTCATGTTGTTGTTGCGCCAACTGAAGTGGGTCGTAGAGCCCGGTTTAACACCGGCACCCGTACTGCCTGTAATCGCGTTGACAGCTATATCCTCATTGAGAATGCCCATTTTTGCTGCTGGCAACAGACCTAACTGTATGCAGGTGGCAAAACATCCGGGATTAGCGACATGACGGGCATGGGTTATCTTTTCCTTATTGATTTCCGGCAGACCGTAAACATAGTCGTTGCCGGGAGCTGCAAGACGGAAATCCTGAGCGAGATCTATTATCTTGACATTCGCAGGTATGCTGTGCTCTTTCAGGAAAGCTTCACTCTTGCCATGACCGAAACAAAAGAATACAACATCCACATCCTCGAAAGGCATCTCAGATGTAAAAACCATATCGGTATCCCCGTACAGTCCTTCATGAACATCCGTAATCAGATTACCGGCGTTGCTCTCACTGTTGATGAATCTTATTTCAGTTTGCGGATGGTTCAGCAGCAGGCGAATCAGTTCACCTGCCGTATAACCGGCACCCCCAAGAATTCCTATTTTTATCATCACTTTACACGTGTTTAGGAGCTAATATCCATAGTAATATATAGGCCAGTATACCTGTTCCGAAACCTAACACAAGAATAACAAAAATGATACGTATTATCAACGAGTCAATATTGAAATATTCTGCAAGACCTCCGCATACGCCACCTATCTTTTTGTCTGTAGATGACAGATAGAATTTATTACCCATATTATTTAGTATTTAATATTATCTTTTTTCATCGGGATGAGCACCGTAGTAGACACGTAGAGGAGTGCTGAGAACCTTGATGAATCCCTTCGCTTCTTCGGCAGTCCATCCGTGCTGCATCTCACCATACTCACCCAGTTTACTCTTCAGCAGGTCGTCTTTGGAATCAACACCTACCGTCTCGAAACCTAATGGACGGAGTTTTAATATGGCGGTACCATTGACATTTCGCTGACTGCTTGTCAACATAGCCTCTATATCGGGCATGACAGGTTCCAGATATTGACTCTCATGCAGGAACATTCCGTACCAGTTGCCTACCTGATCTTTCCAATACTGTTGCCATTTGCTCAGAGTTGATTTTTCCAACAGCCGGTGAGCTTCGATAATCAGTTTTGGAGCCGCAGCCTCGAAACCTACACGTCCCTTGATGCCGATGATCGTATCTCCTACATTACAGTCTCTGCCGATACCATAAGCGGCACCGATTTCTTCTATCTTTTGTATGGCTTTTATTTTATCATCAAATTTTTCACCGTTTACAGCTACAATCTCACCTTTTGCGAATTCAATCTTAAGTGTGCTCTCTTCGTTACGGGTGACGTGCTTCAGATAGGCCTCCTCGGGAAGTCCCTGTGTACTGTCGAGAATCTCTCCGCCACAGATACTTGTTCCCCAGATACCTACATTATAAGAATACTTCAGTTTGGTAAAGTCGGCAAAGAATCCGTTCTCGTTCAGGAAGTCTACTTCCTCTTTACGGCTCAGTGCCTTGTCGCGTGTCAGGGTGATAATCTCAACCCCCGGAGCCATCACAAGGAAAGTCATGTCAAAACGGATCTGGTCGTTGCCTGCACCTGTAGAGCCATGGGCTATAGCATCGGCATTGATCTGTTTGGCATAGCGGGCGATGGCGATAGCTTGGAATATACGTTCGGAAGAAACCGAGATAGGGTAACAGTTGTTACGCATCACGTTGCCGAAAATCATATATTTAAGACTCTTCTCATAATACTCTTGAGTGACATCAAGCGTAACATATTCTTTGGCGCCCAGTTTAAAGGCGTTTTCCTCATTTTTCTTTAATTGTTCAGCACTGAAACCGCCAGTGTTGGCACATGCGGCATATACTTCATATCCGTCTTTGGCCAACTTCATCACTGTGTATGAAGTGTCAAGACCGCCTGAGAAAGCCACTACAACTTTTTTCTTTGCCATTATATTATTGTGTTTTAATCTTGTTCTGTATTTCGTTCCATATTTTTTACTCTCTCCTTTACGTCCGACGGGAGTTCGATAGGCGATTTGTCATCCGGATGTTCCTCCGGGTCGTAAAGCATACCCGTGCAGATGCAATATCGTCGTTCGGTACGTTTCAGTACATCCACATTCACGCAACCCTCACAACCGCGCCAGAAAGACTCATCGTCGGTAAGATCGGAGAATGTTACGGGCATATATCCCAGATGGGTGTTCATCTTCATCACAGCTGAACCGCTGGTGAGACTGAATATCTTAGCTTTAGGCCATCGGAATCGTGCCAATGTGAATGTCATATCTTTGATTCGTTTGGCTATACCGAGATTGCGGTAATTTGGCGAAACGATAAGTCCTGAAGTCGTAACATAATGTTTATTACCCCAAGTCTCGATATAACTGAATCCAGCGAAATCATCGCCACATAGAGCAATCACAGCCTTGCCTTCCTTCATCTTTGTCGCCACATACTCATGTGTACGTTTGGCTATACCTGTCCCTCGTACTTTGGCGGCAGCTGTAATAGTTTCCAGAATGGTGTCGACATACTTCTCATGTGAAGCGTCCGCCACCATAACATTTATTTCTTTCATTCTTAGTTTGAAAAACGTATAATTATTTTATGTTAGAAATGACGGCTCTAAGTCCTTCTATAACGGAATCCTTTGAGTATCCTTCTCTTATTACTATGAAAATAGTGTCATCGCCAGCAATTGTACCGATAATTTCATCGATACTGCTATTGTCTATATTGTATGCTATGCTACTGGCATAACCGGGGCGAGTCTTGATGACTGCCATGTTACCTGCAAAGTTGATAGACAGAAATCCTGTCGTTTGTAACATTTCTGTGGCTGTACGGGGCTTTGTAACTCTTTTGTACATTGTCTCGTTGGGCAGTACATATACATACTTGCCGTTCATACTGGCAGCCTTAGCAACTTTCAGTTGTTTAAGATCGCGGCTAAGAGTAGCCTGCGTAAGATTGTAGCCTTCTTCTTTCAAAGCCTTCAATACTTCGTCTTGACTACCAAGTTCCTTGCTTGATATCAGCATCTTCAATGCTTCTAATCTGTCACTTTTGATTCTCATTTGTAGTATATTTATTCAAAACTGACTGCAAAATTATACAATTATGATTGAACAGCCAAAGATTTTTGCATAAAAATGTTGAATAGTATGCATTTTGCGATATTTTTTTGATTTTTACGATAAAAAATAGGGGGGAGATACCATAAAGGTACTCCCCCGACATCAAAAATAGTCCTTCTTATATATGAAATTGTTACTGTTTTACTGTCTTGATATTCCCGTCAGCATCGTATTCCAGTTCGGCAACTTTGAGGCTTCTCAACCATGTTTTCCCATCGGATGGTACGCAATCATGATGGAAAAGATACCATTTACCTTTATATTCCGTGATACAATGATGTGTCGTCCAACCGACAACCGGTTCCAGGATGACTCCTTGATATGCAAACGGACCATAAGGGTTATCGCCCACTGCACTACAGAGCAAATGGGTGTCGCCGGTAGAATAAGTGAAATAATACTTACCGTTATACTTATGCATCCATGAAGCCTCGAAGAAACGGTGCGGATC
Source organism: uncultured Prevotella sp. (assembly GCF_937863835.1). GTDB lineage: Bacteria > Bacteroidota > Bacteroidia > Bacteroidales > Bacteroidaceae > Prevotella. The sequence goes on along the minus strand of NZ_CALMHT010000035.1, from coordinate 929 downwards.
ATCAGCACTCAGTTCATTACCCTGATCATCAACGACAAGCACCGGTTTGGCATCCTCTGCAAACTGCAATACATCCTCTGTCATCCTGGCTACTCTCGATGGAATGGCTTTTTCTTTTCCAGAAGGAAGGTAGGCGTTCTCAAGAGCTTTGTTGTCCTTATAGCGTTGCAGTTGTCCACCCCATATACCTCCGAAATAGACGTAGATGCTGCCATCGTCGTCTTTGAATACACAAGGGTCTATGGAATAAGAACCGCGTATAGGATTCTCTTCAGGACGGAACGGTCCTTCGGGGCGGTCGGCAATGGCAACACCAAGATGGAATATGTCATTTTTATCTTTCATACTATATATGAGATAATACTTGCCATTCTTTTCTACTACATCACTGTCCCATAACTGTCGTCCAGCCCATGCGATATCTTCTACTTTCAGAATGATTCCCTCGTCTTTGGCAAGGTCTGTCTCGATATTGTCTATAGAAAGGCAATGGTAATCTTTCATGTTGAAGTGGTCACCGTTGTCATTTTCAGGAATGCCCGATTCCCAGTCGTGGGAAGGATATATATACAGTTTGCCGTTGAAAACGTGCGCTGCAGGGTCTGCCATGTAGTCCTGCGGAAATAGATACTTAGGTTTGTCCATAATTGTTATTTGAATAGATTGATAATTTTCTTGATGACAGGTTTTGCCTTATAATCCCGGTCGAAAAGCAGCGGATAGTTACTGCGGCCATGAATAGGCCAGTTGTTAAGCCATGAGTTACCGTCGGCAACACCCCAAAGGGTTACACGGGAAATCTGAGATGCATGTTGACGATAAATTCGGAAAAATTCGAGATAACGGTCTTCAAATTTCTTTGTCATCGCCTTGTCCAGTCCGTCAGGATAAGGGTTGTATTTCTTGTCATATTGATAGTTCTGATGAAT
>NZ_CALMHT010000034.1 GCF_937863835.1 uncultured Prevotella sp. | reverse complement strand
TACCAAAAAATTTAACCATTTAAATCAACATATTATAATAGTGCTAGAATTACTATCATACTTAAATTATCTTCTTATTTGGGCAGATTGAACGCCTTTGTCATCTCTGCCATCTGGGCATCGCTCATCCCTTCGGGTTCCGCTCCCATATTCTTGGCAGCTATGTAGATAAGGGCACTCTTGTTGAGCACGTCCACCTGGTCGAAGGCTGCCATGATATCCTCGTCGATGGCAAACACGCCATGTTTCTCCCACATCGCCACATCGTAATCGTCGAGCTGACGGACTGTCTCTTCGGCCAGTCTGACACTGCTGGGCAACTCGTAAGGGATTATGCCGAGACCTTTAGGGCAGAACGCCTTCGTCTCCGGTATCATGCTCCACAGCAACTTGGTCAGGACATCCTTGCCCAAGAACTTACGGATATGTGTCATCGCAACCAGTTCGATAGGATGGGTATGAAGAGAGGCCTTGAAGGTGGAACCTTTCTCTATCAGATGGTTATGCACCATCAGGTGTGAAGGCAACTCGCTTGTAGGATTGACAGGATTGTCGGCAATGATGACATAACTGGCACAATCGTCAAGAATACGTATAATACTGCCGTTGTCCATGGGCCAGCGAGCCAGATCGCGCATACGCATGCCTGTTCCCTTACAGAAAAAATAGGTGCCCTTGAGACGCGGCAGGGTGACACCAATCTGTTTAACCTCACTGATAGCCGGCATCCGTCTGATCTCATCATCCACCAAGTCGGTAACATTGACGGTGATATTACCACCGTTGCGCTCAGCCCACCCCTTCTGCCAGAGATAGCCTGCGACTTCTGCTATTTTGTCAACCTCTTTTTTCAAGGCCGGCCTTCCTTCTAGTATACTTTTCATTTTAATCACATTAGTTTTTACGCTGCAAAATTAGTATTATTATCAGAGTCGTTACTTGATTATTTGATTTTTAATCTTTAAGTTTTGGGATTTTTATTTTTTGTTCTAAACGGCTCATTTTATCCTTTGACTGCAAATTCGGCATAATTAGTCTGTATATCGGTAATACTAAATAAAAAAGTGAATTTATTTTGTATTTCTCTCATTTTGCACTAACTTTGTACCCTATGAATGAAAGCTTGCTAAAATCGGAAAAATGGAGTGAGAATGTGATTCTTGTCGATGCAGACCATATTGACAAGGTGGCATTCGACCTGATTGTGAACTTTGAAAGGATGATAGGACGCCGCATCCCCAAGGCGGATATGGCGCATTGGCTCGACTGTGTAGCTCTCGACGGGGGCGTACGCGAAGGCGAGAACACGGTTCAGGTGGTCTTTATTCATGACAAGAAAAATACGGCACTGGTCAATTTCAAACCGGGAAAGTATGACGATGAACTGAACGGCAAGGCTTTCAAAGACCATCTGGGGGAATTTCTGATGAGTTCGTTTCCGGTAGAGGATATCGTCAGTAAAGACGAATTCTTCACGGATGTCCTTGAACTGATCGTCAACTCGAAAGAAGCGAAGAGAATCATGATTATTCCCGAGCAGAACGAAGGATATGACAAGGTGCGCGATACGCTGCGCCGTATGGATGATGAAGACAAGCACATCACCATGTTTGCCATGCAACCGATGCAGGGCGGCAATTTCAGACAGGAGATACTGGGGTACTCGCTGATGAGCGCTCTCGGAATAAAATCTGACGAAATAAAATAAAAACAATATATATTTATGGGAAGAGTATTAGTTATCGGCGCCGGTGGCGTGGCTACTGTCGCAGCCGTTAAAATTGCTAAGAACGCAGAAGTTTTTACTGATATCATGATTGCCAGTCGCACGAAATCGAAATGCGACAAGATCGTGGAGGCCATCGGTAATCCTGACATCAAGACGGCTCAGGTAGATGCTGACGATGTGGAGCAGTTGAAGAAACTTTTCAACGAGTTCAAACCCGAGTTGGTCGTCAATCTGGCTTTGCCATATCAGGACCTAACGATTATGGATGCCTGTCTGGCATGCGGTGTCAACTATCTGGACACGGCCAACTATGAACCGAAGGATGAAGCTCACTTCGAATACAGTTGGCAGTGGGCTTACAAAAAGCGTTTTGAGGATGCCGGTCTTACAGCCATACTCGGCTGCGGTTTCGATCCGGGAGTAAGTGGTATATTCACAGCTTACGCCGCCAAGCATCATTTTGACGAGATACAGTATCTGGATATCGTAGACTGTAACGCAGGCAATCATCATAAGGCGTTCGCCACCAATTTCAATCCGGAGATCAATATCCGTGAGATTACACAGAAAGGACTCTATTATGAGGATGGAAAATGGCTGGAGACGGAACCTCTGGAGATACACAAGCCTCTGACCTACCCGAATATCGGTCCGCGCGAATCTTATCTCATGCACCATGAGGAACTGGAGTCGCTCGTCAAGAACTACCCTACCATCAAGAGGGGACGCTTCTGGATGACATTCGGACAGCAATATCTCACATATCTGGACTGTATTCAGAATCTGGGCATGAGCCGTATCGATGAGATAACTTATGAGGCTCCACTGGCTGACAATCCGGACAAGAAGGTGAAAGTGAAGATCGTACCGCTGCAGTTCTTAAAGGCGGTACTGCCCAACCCGCAGGACCTAGGCGAGAACTACGACGGGGAGACCAGCATAGGATGCCGTATACGCGGACTGAAAGACGGTAAGGAACGTACCTATTATGTATATAACAACTGCAAGCACCATGAGGCATATCTCGAGACGGGCATGCAGGGCGTAAGTTATACGACGGGTGTACCGGCGATGATCGGGGCAATGATGTTCTTCAAAGGAATATGGCGCAAGGCCGGTGTATGGAATGTTGAGGATTTCGACCCGGATCCATTCATGGAACAGCTCAACAAACAGGGACTGCCATGGCATGAAGTGTTTGACAAAGACTTGGAATTATAATAATAACATATCAAAAAAAGACAAATGGCAAAGAAAGAAGATGAAGGAATGGCATCTGCTAATCCTCAGGAAGGAAAACTGAAGGCGCTACAGGCTGCTATGTCGAAAATAGAAAAAGATTTCGGCAAGGGTTCTATCATGAAACTCGGTGACGAAAGCATAGAACAGGTGGAAGTGATACCGACAGGCAGTATCGGGCTGGATGCAGCCCTCGGCGTAGGCGGTTACCCGCGTGGCAGAATCATCGAAATCTACGGACCTGAGAGTTCAGGTAAGACCACACTGGCGATTCATGCTATCGCGGAGGCTCAGAAAGCGGGCGGTATCGCAGCATTCATCGATGCCGAACATGCATTCGACCGTTTCTATGCCGCAAAACTCGGTGTGGATGTAGACAATCTGTGGATTTCTCAGCCGGATAACGGTGAACAGGCACTGGAAATCGCCGATCAACTGATTCGTTCTTCCGCTATAGACATCTTGGTTATCGACTCTGTAGCCGCTCTTACGCCTAAAGCCGAGATAGAAGGTGACATGGGTGATAATAAGGTGGGACTGCAGGCACGACTGATGAGTCAGGCTCTACGTAAACTCACGGCCACGATCAGCAAGACCAATACAACATGTATCTTCATCAACCAGTTGCGCGAAAAAATCGGTATCATGTTCGGTAACCCTGAGACGACAACGGGCGGTAACGCACTGAAGTTCTACTCGAGTGTACGTCTGGATATCCGTCGTGTGACAAGTATCAAAGACGGTGACACCGTCATCGGCAATCAGGTACGTGTCAAGGTGGTAAAGAACAAGGTAGCTCCTCCTTTCCGCAAGGCTGAATTTGAAATTACATTCGGTGAAGGTATTTCCAAAATCGGTGAGATAGTAGACCTGGGTGTAGAATACGGTATCGTGCAGAAGAGCGGTTCATGGTTCTCTTACAATGGAACGAAACTGGCTCAGGGACGCGACGGGACCAAAGCTGTACTGAAGGATAATCCTGAACTGTGCGATGAACTGGAAGGTCTGATCAAACAGGCTATCTCGGATAAGGGATAAATCCTATACCCGATACGAAAAAGCCTCGAACGTCATTTATTTCCGTCCGAGGCTTTTTTTTAATATTACATATTTATATATTAACGTCGTCTGATTCTGTGTGCCTTACCCTTGGCTGCTTTCTTCACGTTGACAGTTCCTGGGGCAAACAGATAGTCATAGTAGTCTTCCTTATAACCATCGATATCACCTGCCACATTATCATTTACGAATGTGACCTGTTTGGTAAACAGATTTCCGGCACGGTCTTTTAATGTCATTTTGACATAGTTGGTGTTGCTCTGAGCCTGCACATCCTTGATCACGAAATTGGTATTCTTGGTAAACACTTTATCCTGACCACTGGCATTCGTCATCTTTGTGATATACTTCGTATGCACATTGCGGCCTACGTATTTGGCATATTGATTGGTAGCTGACACATTGGCATTGACCAACTCGAAAGCACCGTAAAATGTATTCTTTACGTTATCCATGATAAACTCATCATCGCGCATGCCACTGTTTGTCCTGCTGATAGCCACATTTTCGAAAAACTCTTGACCTTTGGCATCAGAAACAATGATCTTAACCGGGAAACTGCGGGTGCCCACTCCTATCGCAGTGACCGTCACTTCGGTATTCTTTGGCACGGTGACTTCTTCCACGGCATCTGAACTGGTATTCGAATCCACATAATAAAGATTAGACTTGGTGTATAGTTTAACGCCCATCAGTTTGGTACGTGCGATATCCACATCACCCAGATAAGCCAATGTAGGAACGCCCATCTTACCATAGCAGTAATCATCAAAGGTGCCATTAGGTATCTGATAATAATAACTCTTATTATTGTCCTGACAATAGAAGTTGACATGACTGCTGCCGTCGGCACCCACCGTATGACCTTTATATATCATAATCTTATAGCGGAGAGAACCACTGCTGACCTCCTTGTTGGTAGTAGCATCGATGAAGGTGTTGACTACCAGGTCGTACCTCTCGGGCATAACCATGAATTTCATACCGTCCTGCCAGTCGCAGAGACTATAAAACTTGAAGTTGTCGCGCACGAAGTCAGGTTCGCTGTCTTCCTCGCTTTCCGCCTGAGCACCATTACCATCACTTGCAGACAAAGTTTTCATAGCACCACGGGTCTTCACTATATACGTATTCTGAGCAGTCACAACACCGAATGTGAAAGCCATTCCCAATAATAATACGATTCTCTTCATAACCTTGATCTTTTTAATAATTATAATCTATATTGCAAAGATATAAAAAAAAATCATTTCCAGTGCCAAAATGTCGTGCCAATCAGTCAATATTTTGCAAAATTCTTTATTTTGGCATACGCTTTGCTTATTATTTCGTGGATTACAGTAGTAATTCAAGATAATGAACAAGAATAATAACAAATAAAAAATAATACAATTATGGGAAAGATTATTGGAATCGACTTAGGTACTACAAACTCTTGTGTTGCCGTTTTTGAAGGTAATGAGCCTGTAGTTATCGCGAATAGCGAAGGTAAACGTACTACTCCATCAGTAGTAGGTTTCGTAGAAGGTGGTGAACGTAAGATCGGAGACCCTGCCAAACGTCAGGCTATCACGAATCCGAAAAACACCGTATATAGTATCAAACGTTTTATGGGTGAATCATGGGACCAGACACAAAAGGAAATCGCCCGTGTACCATTCTCTGTAGTCAACGAAGGTGGCTATCCACGTGTCGACATCGACGGAAGAAAATATACTCCTCAGGAGATCTCAGCAATGGTTCTTCAGAAAATGAAGAAAACAGCAGAGGATTATCTGGGACAGGAAGTGACAGAAGCTGTCATCACTGTACCTGCATACTTCTCTGACTCACAGCGCCAGGCTACCAAAGAGGCCGGACAGATAGCAGGTCTTGAGGTAAAGCGTATAGTCAACGAGCCTACAGCAGCAGCCCTTGCTTACGGTGTAGACAAGGCTAACAAAGATATGAAGATCGCTGTATTCGACCTCGGTGGCGGTACATTCGATATCTCCATCCTTGAGTTCGGTGGCGGTGTGTTCGAGGTTCTTTCCACTAATGGTGATACACACCTCGGTGGTGATGACTTCGACCAGGTAATTATAGACTGGCTGGTACAGGAATTCAAGAATGACGAAGGTGCCGACCTGTCACAGGATCCGATGGCTATGCAGCGTCTGAAAGAGGCTGCCGAGAAAGCTAAAATCGAACTGTCAAGTTCTGCAAGCACAGAAATCAACTTACCATATATCATGCCTGTAGGCGGTGTTCCAAAGCACCTCGTAAAGACACTTACACGTGCTAAATTCGAGCAGTTGGCCCACGACCTGATTCAGGCTTGTCTGGCACCATGTCAGAAAGCAGTATCCGATGCCAAACTGTCAACAGCCGATATCGACGAGGTAATCCTCGTAGGTGGTTCAAGCCGTATACCTGCTGTACAGACATTGGTTAAGAACTACTTCGGCAAAGAACCTTCAAAGGGTGTAAACCCAGACGAAGTGGTAGCAGTAGGTGCATCTATCCAGGGTGCCATTCTGAACAAAGAAGGTGGTGTAGGTGATATCGTATTGCTGGATGTCACTCCTCTGACTCTCGGTATTGAGACAATGGGTGGCGTGATGACAAAACTGATCGACTCCAACTCAACAATTCCTTGTAAGAAGAGCGAAGTATTCTCTACAGCTGCCGATAACCAGACAGAGGTTACCATCCATGTACTCCAGGGTGAACGCCCTATGGCATCACAGAACAAGAGTATAGGTCAGTTCAACCTTACAGGTATCGCTCCTGCCCGCCGCGGTATCCCTCAGATCGAAGTTACATTCGACATCGATGCCAACGGCATCCTGAAGGTATCTGCCAAAGATAAGGCTACAGGCAAGGAACAGGCTATCCGTATCGAGGCTTCTTCAGGCTTGAGCAAAGAGGAAATAGACCGTATGAAGGCCGAAGCAGACCAGAATGCCGAAAATGATAAGAAAGAGCGTGAAAAGGTAGACAAGATGAACCAGGCCGACTCTATGATTTTCCAGACAGAAAATCAGTTGCAGGAACTTGGCGACAAGATACCTGCAGACAAGAAACCTGCCATCGAGCAGGCTCTCCAGACGCTGAAAGATGCTCACAAGAGTGGTGATGTAACAGCTATCGACAATGCCATCAACGGCCTCAACGCAGCATGGCAGGCAGCCAGTGCTCAGATGTATCAAGGTGGAGCACAAGCTGGTCCGCAAGATGCAGGTGCCGGAGCTGGAGCAGATGCAGGCGCAGGTGCAGGATTCCAAGGTGATCCTAATGCAGGTGCAGGTAGTCAGCAGTCGCAGGGCGGCAAGGATGACAACATCCAGGATGCCGACTTTGAGGAAGTGAAATAGTACATTATTCTATATATAGAAACAAGAATATCCATATAATAGAATCGAAAAAAGCGTGTTGTTCAACGAACAGCACGCTTTTGCTTTTATTAGATTATATCCTTATTTTACAATAAAATTGCACTGGTTTATGGTTCTGGCACGACGGGGAGACTATTCTCTCTTAATACCCAAGCTCACTCTTATTTACTTTTTATACCGATAAAATAAACACTGCCGGTGGTATGTTCTGTTATCAAATAAATAAAAGGACGATTGGCATGGAAGTCCGCTTTGTGAACAGTCGTTTCAATATTAGCCATATCAACCATTTCAGCCACCGTAACCGCAGCACTTTCGGTACCCTTCTCATCGACATCCATTTTGCATTTCTGAAGCACACGTGAAAGATATGCCGAAACATCGCTCAGACGTGAAAAATCAGCCTTGTTTTTATCAAAAGCATCTGTGATGCCGAGGTTTTCCAGTGCTTCGTTCATCGTGATGTTAAACTCAGTGCTAAATCGCGGCAGTGTAAGATCCACATCATAATTAATCATATTATTTAGCGTCGCCATCCAACTGCTTCCATCCAGAGAAGCAAGTACATTATCTATGTTTTTTCCTTCAGCTGGCAGTATCAACATCATCCGATAACCACCGTTTCCATAAGGCAACTGAACCACCGAATAAATATCATTTGCAGTATAAAGCAGATAGTCGTTGCGATGCATCATTTTCACATCCTCCTTCGTTCCGTCTTCGGCAGTAAAAGTCTCGGTCTTTGTATTTTTCTCATCGAACTCGTTAGACCATACCCCTTTGAAATAGATGGCATTCATGGCATACATACAGGCATCCGGCCCTACCTGATCGAGAATTTTCTTAATCATACCATTGGTATGGTCACTTGCCCAATTATTTACTTTGGATGCGACATCCGTATTATTGAAGTCCACATTCTCCACACTTGCCTGATACTGATTGCAGACAGTATTCACATAATCACTCTTCAACGGAAACTGTTTATCGGCAATAACCGCATTGGCAATGTCTATCGTCACGCTCTCATCCACTTTTGGAGCACCCGTGAGCAGACGGTTGAAATAGTCGTTCACGGTATTGTCATCATTGTTACCGAAACCGAGTGCCGATATAATCTGACTGCGCGTGTTTCCGTTTGCCCCGTTCTCCAGCATACCAAGTACGTATGCGGCACTCAACGGCGAGAGCAGCACATTATTCTTATCCTTCTTAGTGACCGCCGTGGTCAGATGGAAAGCAAAGTCGTTGGTTTTGTTCACATACTGCTGCTGTTCGTTGGTAAGGTTGATGCTAATCAGTGGTTTAAACTGCTTCTCGTTTACCGTAACGCCATCATCACTTTTCGAACTGCATGACGTCATGATCAGTGCCGATAACACGATCATCCATATAATACGATTGTTTTTCATAATGATTACAAATATTTTGTCGTTTTCTCTTTAAATGTGGAAAACGTAAAATCTTGCATGTAAAAATTGATTGTTTTCGCAATTTAACACAAATAAACATAAATCTCCATGATTGCAAATATAATAATTCTTTGATAAGAAAATAAATGATTATTAAATATAGAGCCTTGATTGCGGGAAATACCATTTTTTAGTGTATCTTTGTAAGTTGAAGACTATTAAGATTAAGTTTAATACAATTTTATAACTATGGTAAGTAAAAACATTCCTCAAGTCAAGCTGGGTATCATTGCCGTCAGCCGCGACTGCTTCCCTATCGCTCTGTCAACACAGCGCAGGGAGAACATCGTAAAAGAATATAAAGGTGAGTTGTTCAACTGCACCACTACTGTTGAAAACGAGCAGGATATGCTCAAAGCCATCGGTGAAGTGAAAGCCGAAGGCTGCAATGCGTTGGTCGTATTCCTCGGCAACTTCGGTCCTGAGACCCCTGAGACTCTTATCGCTAAGAATTTCGACGGTCCTTGTATGTTTGTTGCTGCCGCTGAAGGCGACGGTGATATGATCAATGGTCGTGGCGATGCTTACTGCGGTATGCTCAACTGCTCTTACAACCTGGGAATGCGCCACCTCAAAGGCTACATCCCCGAATATCCGGTAGGGACAGCCGACGACATCGCCAGCATGATGGCAGATTTCGTTCCTGTAGCCCGCGCCATCATCGGACTGAAAGGTCTGAAGATTATCACCTTCGGTCCTCGTCCACAGGATTTCTTCGCCTGCAACGCTCCTATCAAAGGACTCTATGAGATAGGTGTCGAAATAGAGGAAAACTCTGAGTTGGATCTGCTTGTTTCTTACAAGGAACATGAGAATGATGCCCGTATCGACGGTATCTGCAAGGAGATGGCTGCAGAGATGGGCGAAGGTAAATATTATCCGGAACTGAACCGCCGCATGGCGCAGTTTGAACTGACACTGACCGACTGGGCAGAGAACCATAAGGGTTCGAGAGAATATGTGGCATTCGCCGATAAGTGCTGGCCGGCATTCCCGAGTCAGTTTGGCTTCGAACCATGCTATGTCAACTCCCGTCTGGTAAGCCGTGGCATTCCTGTATCTTGCGAAGTTGATATCTATGGCGCCCTGTCAGAGTATATCGGCATGTGCGTATCCGGTGATACCGTGACACTGCTCGACATCAACAATTCCGTGGCCAAATACATCTACGATGAGGACATCAAGGGCAAATACAACTATTCACTCACAGATACCTTCATGGGATTCCACTGCGGCAACACACCGGAGTGTAAGATGTGCGGCACACGTGCCATCAAATATCAGTTGATACAGAACCGTCTGCTAGAAAGTGGCGGCAAACCCGACTTCACCCGTGGTACACTGGAAGGCGACATCGCTGCCAGCGACATCACCTTCTATCGTCTGCAGTGCGACTCCGACGGTGTGCTCCGTTCTTACATCGCCGAAGGCGAGGTGCTCGATGTTCCTACCCGTTCATTCGGCGGAATCGGTATCTTCGCTATCCCTGAGATGGGACGTTTCTACCGTCATGTATTGATTCAGAAACGTTATCCTCACCATGGTGCGGTAGCTTTCTCTCATGTAGGCAAGTATCTGTTTGAAGTGTTCAAGTTCTTAGGCATAAGTGATATCGCTTACAACCAACCGAAGAATCTGCCTTATCCTACAGAGAATCCTTTCAAATAAATCATTGGATTAGGATAAAATAAGAAAGAGACTCACACACCCGGACTGTCGGACTGATGTGAGTCTCTTTATTTCTCAACGGATTAAAAAAGGAAATAACCTATATATCAGAAGTAAACCTGTGTATCAGAAATCTCTTTTTTGCCGATAAACATCACGAAATAGACAGGCATGTAGACTACACCGTCTTTCTCCCACACCTCACGTTCGTTGGATAAGACGATTCCCCTTTTAATATGATAGTCGGGTACCTTCATCAGATTGTCCAATGCACTATGTACCGTGTAGTCCTTGCCGCTTTTCACCTCAATAGGTAGAATGCTCAGACTATCATAATCATCTATAAGGAAATCCACTTCTCCATTTTTGCGGTTATCGTAGTAGAAACTCTGCTGTCCATGGGCTTTCAGTTCCTGGGCCACTACACTTTCATACACACTTCCAAGATTGATACTGCGGACATCCTCCATCACCGGTCGGATGTTGTAGTGATATAATTGTGATGTGAGCATGCCCACATCGTTCAGATAGAGTTTCAGCAGGTTTTTCTGTACCGATTCCGTTAGCGGATAGTGTGGATTGCTGATAGCATGTACACTCACGGTAATACCTGAATAGATGAGATATTCGAACTCTTCGTTGTACCTACTAAAACGGTCATTTTCCTTATTCTGAATATCTTTGACAACAATACGCTTTTTCTTATTTTCCATCTGTGAGGGAACCATTTCGTAAATGTGGCGGATGAGCAACTTGCGATTATTGTCACGTTCATATTTAGAAGCGTCATCAGCATAGAAAGAATGGATACTATCTTGTATCTCACGCACTTTTACTATATTGTGTGAATCGAGATATTCGTTCACCGCATCAGGCATACCACCGACAAGCAAATAACGCTGGAAGAGACTGAGCATATAGTTGTGTTGCTGCTCAGTAAGCGATTCTTTGTCCTGATATTTTTTGTGGAAAACGTCAATGACATCATGCCCCATGCCGTTGGCAATGGCAAATTCTTCAAAGTCGAGCTGCATCATCTGCTTGATAATGGCGCTGCCGATAGGAATGGATGCCGTTTCCTTCAGCGTAATACCTAGCAGACTACCGCTTGCCACGAAATGGAATCGATGGTCTTCGCGTAAGAATTTCAGCCATGTGAGGTATTGCGGATATTGCTGAATCTCATCGAGAAATATCAGCGTATTATCATAGTTGCCTAATCTCTCACCATGTTGCATGCTCAGGGTCAAGTAGAAGTCATCCTTTGTCCGGATATTCTTGTACAATTTATCACCCGAATCATCTTGCACGAAATTGAGTTCAATATAGTTTTCGAACAATCGTTTCCCCACTTCACGGATGATATACGACTTACCTATCTGGCGGGCACCCTCTATGACGAGAATCTTATCAGAGCCAGACTTCAAATGGTCTTCTATTTCCTTTTCTATTTTCCTATACAACATGACATTTTATACTTTCTGCATTCGGTTTGCGACACTTTTCAATAAAATATAACGTTACAAAATTACACTTTTCAATGAAATTCAACAAGTAAAAATTACACTTTTCAATGAAATAAGTGCGCTTTTTGCTTTATTTAACTCACTTTTCAATGAAATATACTGCACCTCAACATAATTAAATAGCAAAAAACTATTGATGATATTCACTTCCGTTTTCTAAAAACATGTGCATTTCTTTTGCCTTTTCGAGTTTTTGCTTTAATTTTGTCAACTCTTTGACGAAGTACGGACAGAACAAAAAATGGAACTCAACGATTTCACAATAACACTACTCCACTGGTATGAGGAGAACGGACGCGACCTACCCTGGCGCAGGACGACAGACCCGTATGCGATATGGCTGAGTGAAATCATCCTGCAACAGACACGCATACAACAGGGTATGGCTTATTGGGAACGTTTTATGGAGCGATTCCCTTCTGTGGAATCCCTCGCCGCCGCCACTGAAGACGAAGTACTGCGCCTCTGGCAGGGACTCGGCTACTACAGCAGAGCACGAAATCTGCATACAGCCGCCAAGCAGATTGTGGATATGGGTGCCTTTCCCCGTACACTTGAGACCATCAAACATCTGAAAGGCGTAGGCGATTATACCGCAGCAGCCATCGGCTCGTTCGCTTTCGGACTCCCCGCTGCCGCCATTGACGGTAATGTCTATCGTGTGCTCTCGCGCTATTATGGCATCGAGACGCCTATCAATTCCAACGAAGGGAAGAAGGAATTCGCCGCATTGGCGCAATCGCTTCTGCCTACTGACCGGCCAGCCGATTTCAACCAGGCGATGATGGACTTTGGTGCCACGCAATGCACACCTCAATCGCCTCACTGCCTGATCTGTCCATTGTCAGAAACTTGCGAAGCGGCACATCATAAGGGTATGACCGAACGATTACCCGTCAAACTCAAGACCACAAAGATCAAGACGCGCCACCTTATTTATATTTACGTAAGATGTCAAGGCGAGACAGCCATCCGCCGCCGTCCAGCCGGTGATATCTGGCAAGGATTATGGGAACCGCTGCTCATCGAAGACGAGAACATGCCACAGTTCGACGGCAAACTCACGCTTCTCAGACAAGAGGTGAAACATGTGCTGACTCATCGCATCATCTATGCCGACTTCTATCTGCTGGAGACACAACACAAGCCACAAATACCTGATGACTACGTATGGATAAAAGAGCATGAGCTGGACCAGTACGCCATCCCACGTCTCGTGGAGATTCTGTTGGATTCCTTGTAGTTACTCTGTTACCTGTCCTCCACCCTCCACTGAGGGTAAAATGGCTTTGTATTTCTCTGACAACTACATACTTGAAAGGTGTGGAGGCAAATCCGTTCGCTTCCACACTGCTTCCACACCGAAAATTCGAATAATATTTGACATAAATTAGCTACTACCACTTTTCAATGATAAACTGTGGTCCTCTTTTAAGTTAGAAATTATACTTTTCTGAAATTTTTTTTCGTTTTGTACCTCCATCCTCCACCCTAAGGCACGAATTTCTTTGTAAGATTCTGATAGATAATCATTTGAAAAAAACGGGATGCTTCAGAACCTCCACCGAACCTCCACCCATCCTCCACCTGCCAAAATTGCGCGTCGTGCGAGAAAAATTGCG
>NZ_CALMHT010000033.1 GCF_937863835.1 uncultured Prevotella sp. | reverse complement strand
ACTTCTATAAGATTATATAGAAACGCTTTGGCAGCCATAAAGGTTCGGGACATGATACTTTCAACTTCCGAATTGCCTTTAGCGTCTATGATTGCACCGCTTCCTAAAAGTCCACTTTGGAATGTTCCCGTTTCAAGTCCCTTTTCAAATCCGATCAGTCCTTTTGCTTTGTCGTTATTTGTCTTGGAAAGATATACGTCGGATAATTTAGATATTAAATCGTCTATCCTCTTTGACGTATAGATAGAATCGTCCGTACCTGGATCCTCTGAAGATGAATCGAGTATGGCCTTGATTAATTTTGAAGCGATAAGAAGTCCCGTCTTAAAATCGACTGTATGGGACACGGTGTCATCAATGTCTTTACGGATGATTTTATCCCAATCCGAGCTGTCTTCTGACAGGTTCTGCGCCACCTTTGACGTATCAGATGCACCGCCTGACTGTTGCTGTGTTGCCGTATTCGAATTAGACCCGTTAATATTAACCACGGTCGATGAGCCGTAATAGTTCTTCGACCGTGATTTGGCGGGGATGCTATATGAGTCAACTGTAATCTCTTTCATTCCTTTTCAATCATTTTTATTTCTGACGTGTCTGACCGGTATTTCGTTTCTTTGCCCGCAACGATAAATTTCTTACCCGTGCCCTGGTAGGTGTCGGTGAGCTTATCAGTAGGCGGGATGGACACGTCATTCATTAATACCTGTGTGAGCTTTATTTTTGGGTATAGGTATTGATTAACAATGCGTCTCAGTAGCAGGTTTTCGGGGCGTGTCGTTACCTTGTTGATACCCTCATATAGGGCATCGACAATGAAGTCACTGCCGAGCAAAACCTTACTATAGCATAGCCCGTCATGGTTGTAGCTGCTTATCTTCTCCTCTATCTCGTCCATCTCGTTAATATAGTCCCCGTTAACAACATTAGTGTACACACGGTCGGATGAGTTATCCGAGGATACGAAGTTGTCTTTGAGCTGAAATTTCATAGAAAAATCTTTGATGGCGCAGTTACAGCTAACATCCACTAGCTCTACATACAGCTCTCCTTTGAGTGTTCCGCTTGTCTCGATAACCCATCCGCTCAGATCGTTGTACGGCATTTTCAGTGTCTTGTTTGTTGCCAAGGAAGTAAAGGACCCCGCCTCTTTCATTTCTTGTGACAGGATGGTGAAAGTAGACTTTGTGGTGGTCCACTCGGTACCATTCCAGTACGTGTCACCGATGCGGAGAATAAAGGTAAACGTAACTTTTGACCCGGCAGCGAAAGTATTTTTTTCGTTGGAGTAATAAAATCCATTCTTCGCAACTCCCTGGACAGCCAGCGGTTGATACTGTCCTGTCGTGACGACCTGCAGATTGATAGCTATCGCACCGTCCGCGTAGGCAGCTACGGGCATGTGACCTTTATAATTGAATAGACCGTTATACTTGTCAGGGTCGAAGGTAATGCCGTCATGAGGCGGTGACAACGTGCCGTTATCCGTAGCATCCCCTATCATGGAATATTTACGGATGAACATGATATTATCATAGTCATAGCTGGTTATCGAATCTGTATAATCAGCGTTCATCGACCAGTTGCAGTACCGACCGAGGAATGCGCCATACACCATCGAATTGAACGCCTTGTCCGTCTCGAATATATCCGAATCAGGATATGTTCTGTTGTCGGATGTTCCGAAGTACGACCCTAGTTCTCTGTTCCCGCTCCAAGTTGATATCAGTGCGGTAAGGTCTGTAATCTCTGTTACCTTCTCGTGCCTCGTGTTTCCGTTATTATAATAATAGTCGGTCGTGCTATGTCCGGTATTCGCTACCTTCAGGGTCGACATATCCACGCCGTCCTCCGTTATCTTCGTACCCTGGTACACATGCGGCTCCCATTTGCTCGGGGTCAGCCAGATGCAGCGGCCCCTGGCCACTATCTTATTATAAGTAGATGTCGAACCGCTCTTGACGACCTGTACTATATTGCACTGAGACAATTCGATGGCTAGCGCTGTAAGATTGTCCCAGTCCTCGTCCGGAAATACCTTATCGGCATTATTATAGTTCGACGTCTTGACGGAAGCCTTGTTATACCCGGCGATGATATCCATCGAGTGACCGCTGCCGCCGAATCCTATATCCTGTACGCTGCGTATGCCTATCGTCTTGGCGTTTGCCTTCGTAAGCACTAGGGCACCGTCCGTGAGAGTCCACTCGTCGTACGCGTCTGCGTAGTCATGATCGACGAAGTAAAGGTCTCCGCCATCATCGTACAGTGTCACGTGGGCGAATCTGCATATCTCCTCAAGTATATCCTTGTAAGATGATGGCTTGTTTTCCTCATCAAAAAAATTCTGCTCCGAAATGACGCAATCGTCACGCATCAGGGCATTAGTGCCGTAATCGCCCGCTGAGGCCGCGAAAGTATGCGGTATGTACACTTTCCCATACCATGCATTTGCAGCCGTCAGAGCGCGCGAAATGAGCGATTTCAGGCTCACGAACTTCAACCCCGAAGTGTCCGACTGCGTATACTTGACATACTCCAGCGTGGAGATAGCCGAAAGGCAGTCCATCTCTATCTCATGCGTATGTGTCGAGTAGTCCTGCGTGTATAGTTCCGGCTTGACGAATCCGCACCACAGCGGTATTCCGTCCTTGAGCAATGTCACCCGGTACTGCTGATAGGCGGTTGCGAACAGGCTGCTCAATGAGTCGCCTCCTACGACGGACAACTTGGCGGTGCTCAGTCGTAGCGGTATGTATACGTAGTCGTCATCGTCCAGCGTAGTGACGAACGGCTCCTCTCCCCCGATGATAGTGCTGCACTCTCCGGTATAGTCTTTCTTCTCGATTTCGAGATAGTAGGCGTTTTTCCGGACTGACGGGATATAAACTTTATATATTAATCCGTAACTCATATTACCATGCCTTATTTTTTGACTTCATATAATTCTTGATGGCAAGGTACATGTCCTCGCCGCGTACCTTGCTGCTCGTCAGACTGATTTCCCCGGACGTACCGAGTCCGCCGTTGATGGCGTTGAACAGCCTCTTCTGTTGCGTGCCGTTGAGAATCATCTCCCCGCTGTTGACACGGGCGAGCATATTGTCGCCTGACGTTCCGCCACCACCTACGATGCCGCCTTTGGCGAATTTCGGAAGTTGGCTCATCAGTGCCATAATAGCGATGAGTCCGGCTGCGGCCAGTGCAATGCCGACGATAGGTATCTTGGAATTTTGCTTGACAACTTCCGAGCCGGCTGCCGCCATGTTACCTGCGACGGTACGCTGGTTGTTTGCCGCCCCCACACCGGCAGCCGTGGCGCTCGCTGTTGTGCCCGCGGTGGTAGCTGTAATCTCCTGCGCCGTTGTGGCGGTCGTGATAGTTGCCTCCGCCTGCTTGGCCGCCTGTAGGTCCTTGCTTGCCTTTGTCCATGAGTTGACAGCGTCGATGATGCCCAGTATGCCGTCTACGCTGTTCTCCAGCGCGCTCCATACGGCCATGATCTTCTCCCATCCGGACGCGTCCGCATCGTTAAGGGTCTTACCCAGTTGCTCCCAAGAGCTGACTATCTGGTCGCTGCCCGACATGAGGGACTTGATAGACCCCCATGTCTGAGTTCTTAGCTCCTTGGTAAAGGCCTTGACATCCTTCTTGACCTCCGCCAGTTTAAGTGCTTTGCTGAGGCTCGTCACTTTGCCTAGCTGCGCATTAATCTCGTTGACCATCTGGTCGGATGTCTGCAAGGCCATGGACTTGAGCTCATCGAGTCTCTTCTGTGCGGCATCACGTCTCTCACGGAGTATGTCCGTCTCAGACTTTTTATAATCAAAAGTAGTGTCCCGAGACTGCTCCTTAGGTAGGGTCTGCTTGAGTCCGCGAACCTGTGTTGACACGGCAGACACCACGTCGAACAGGGCGGCGGTGTATTCCTGAGAGGCGTTGTTGACCGCTGCGAACGACGCTATCTGCTTTTTCGCGCTGTCGGTAATGCTCTGCATTCCCTGAGTATACTCTTCCTCGGTGATAGCTCCCGCGTTGAACTGGTTGGTAAGGTCCTTTATCTGCTTATTATAGTCGGACGTGAAACGGGATATATCATCCAGTTCCTTTGCCTTTGTCAGCTTGTCGGCCTTCGCTTTCAGGGTCTTGGCGAAGTCAGACTGCGCTACGCTGCTGTACTGCGAGGACTGCACTTGTATGAGCGTCTGTGTAGTTGCGTCGAGGACGGACTTGTTGTAATCCGCATCGGACATCTTCTCGATGCCCTTACGTGCCGCCAGTTCCCGGAGCTGTTGCGCATACGACGACTGGGCCTGTGCGAGTTCATCGGCTGCCGGATTAGAGCTGGTTCCGCCACGACCACCCGATGTTACGCCGCCGCCTCCGGACGATGCGGGCGAGTAGTCGGTACCACTGCCGGACAATACCTTTTTATAATTTTTGTTTGAGAGATTACGCCAATATTTTCTTTGTGCTGATAACTCTGAATATTGTTGATAGTCCGGTCCCGTTCCGTTCCACAAATCGCTCATCGAACTTCCTTCCCGGTTGATGCGCTGCCCCTCCTTAATCAGATTTCCTTGACCTCCGTGTTTCGCGCCAAGCTCTATCATCTTCTGCTCTGTCTCCATCTGCTTCTGTGCTGCATATTCTGCGATGGCGTTTGCACGGAGTATATCGATACGGGCGGTCAGCAGTCGGTTGAGTTTCCCCTCATCATCTATTCGAGTTCCTAGCTGGTTCTGTATCTGTCCTAGTATCTTCTTATGTTCGGAGACGGTAAGATTGTTATCATTAAGCATCTTACGGAGTCTCGTAAGTTCCGCAATTTCCCCGCTATGCGTGGTGGAATATAATTCCTTTTTATACCCTTCGAAGTCCTTACGGAGTCCGGATGTGGCTGTAGTTACCTGTATGATCTTAGCGATAATCTCGGTAAGAGCGGTGATGAGCAGCATCGGGCCGATGGTGGAAAATGCCGCCTTAAGGCTGACACCGAGTGCCGTAGCCCCTGTCTTAATTTTTGCCCAGGTCGCGGTCCATGCGTTGCCGCTCTGGACTGCCGCCGCTCTCTCGTCCGCTACCTTGGCCATATTCTTCGCCTTAGTGAGCGCCAGCTCGTTAGCGGCTAGTTGTTTCTTCTTTGCATTGAGTTGCACCTCTGCCGCTAATCTCTCGTCAGCGGACAGTTTATCCATCTGCACCTCTGAGGCGGTTATCTGCCTTTTCAGGCGGGCGGTGCTGCTCTCAAGCATCCGCACCTTGGCATGTGCCACGGTGGCATTAGTGACCATCGCATCGGACGAGGCTCTACTAAATATTTTCCACTGCGCGAAAAACTGCGACATCTTGATGCCCGCCATCAGTCCCGCTATCGTGTAGGCGAGGGACGTAGTGTTAGCCCTCACATACTCGATGAGGTCAGCGACCTTATTAGTGATATTCGCCAGCCACTTCACGACGCTGGTATCTTCAGCGATGCCGCTGAGGGCATTGGATATCCTGTTCTTGGCGCTGCCTAGGTCGTCGGTCTTGACGGACGGGGACATACGCTGCAGGTTCGTGGCGAAACTCTCCATAACGCCCTTGGCGTCGATGCCCTTCTTGACGAGGGCGTTGATCTTATCCACGCCGACACCCATTGCGTCTGCGAGCGCCTTCTTTGCCTGTGGCATGGACCGAAGGAAGGAATTAGTGAAGTTCCTGGTACTGATTGTACCGGTGTTCATCATCTTCTGCAGTGAGGCCATGACGGTTGCCGATGCTTCCTCGTCCAGCTTATATCCGACGAGGGCGATCGTGCTGATCGTCGGTGGCGTCTGCTGTTGCTTGACCGAGAATCCGGCCGTTGTGGCGGCTGCGGTGAACTTGCTGTATTCGGTGATGAGGCTTGTCAATTCAAGTTTGTACTTGCTCGCCAGACCACGTATATAGCTGAGGTTGGTGCCGAACTGCGCCAGTCCTCCCGAATTAGCCTTGAGCACGTTGATGGCCTTGGCGGTCTGGAGCCCAGCGTCACGGATTTTATCGAATACCATTTTAATTCCGATGAACCCGACACCGAAATAGGCGGCGACACTCATAGCGGAGGCCTTGATAGATGCCATTCCGCTCTTGACCTGATTAGTCCCTCTCTTGAACCCGTCGGTGATGAGGTTGAGGGCGATGGCAAATGATAGTTTAGCCATGCTGCGCCTCCTTTCCTCCTAATATAGCTTCCGCCATCTGCATGTCATCCTCAGTAACAGGCTTCGGTTTGCCTTGCTCCTCCCAGGGAAACGGGTAGAAGTCCGTAGCGCCCTTGCAATTCTTGTCGAGGTAAGGCGACAGGCCTAGATAGGTCCACAGCCGCTGCTCTTCCATGCGTCGGTGTACGTTTTCCTCCGCGCCATGGCCGAGCATCTTAAGGTCGCACAGTTCCGCATCGTTCATGAGGTAGTCGGCGTTGACCCCGCTGTATAGTAGGTTCATGGCCACATCAGAGATACACGTAGGCGCTTCCTTTTCATCCCGTGGTAGCGCCATCGGGTCCACCCCTTCCTCTTTATCCGGGGTGTTGAACTGCCCCATGTATGCCAGGTACCGGTTGACTTCTTTGATATGGTCCTTGACGACCTGAGGGGCGCGTCTGATGGCATCGGCATAGTCTTCATAGCTGCTGTACCCGGTGTCGGATGTCGGGGTAGTGATTAAATGCAGTAAGAGGAATAAGTCCGAATAAAGCGAACAGAAGAATATTTATTCTTTTAAGGCGCCGAACGGTTTGCCCGTCAGCTGCTCCCATCTGATTATATTTTTTATGGTGATTTTCATATCGAAAAAATTAAAAACGGGCGAAGACGGCCCTATGCCACCTCCGCCCGTGTGTGTTGATAACCCGTTGACTCTCTTATGCTCCGGCTACTGCTGCCACCTTGGTGAGTGGGCCGCTGCCGTTGGCATTCATCGTATACTTCTTCAGTTTCGAACTTTCACCCGTCATCTCCATAGAGGTGATACGGATTTTGCCTGAATAGTTTACCTTCGTTGTGTCAAGGGCGTAGGAGTATCCCGTAGACTCGTCACCTGTGCGGGTGAACTCTCCGAACTGGAAGTCAAGGAGCGAGTCGTTAAGTTGACTGTCAAGAAGGCTATCGGCACTGACATATCCCGTCTTGTGCGTCAGAAGGGCCTCACTGCTGACACTGAAAGATTTGGTACCCGGTACCTCATCCTTCCAGTCTCCCGACATCATATTAGTTGTATCGACCATATCTGTGTTGACGGTCAACTTTGCCGATGTAGCGAACGCTACAGGAATGCCTCCGACGGAAAGCATCATCTTGCCTTCGAGGTCGAGGTCTTGATTGGAATTGTACTTTAGTTCTGGCATAATTTCTGTATTTGTGTTTATATAATTATTCGAATATTCTGCTATTTGGGTCTACTCCGTTTTTCCGACGGAGAATACCAGTATCTGCACGTACTTGATGAGGTTGCCCTCACCGACATAGTCCTCTTTTGTCTTCGTCAGTACCATCGGCTCTTTATCTATAGTAATATCCTGAAGGGCTG
This sequence comes from uncultured Prevotella sp., assembly GCF_937863835.1. Taxonomy (GTDB): domain Bacteria; phylum Bacteroidota; class Bacteroidia; order Bacteroidales; family Bacteroidaceae; genus Prevotella. Next base: position 6,199 of record NZ_CALMHT010000033.1, on the reverse strand, counting down.
CGCGCAGGGTCTCGGCAATCTCAATACCTCTCATATATTTACTTGTTACGACGTTATATGTCAGTTCGCACCACTCATCGGATGCACACATCATATTCATCTGTGTTCCGCCGTCCGTCCGGGCATATATGATAAAGTCTCCCGTCGTATCCTCAGGGGCAACGAGGGGAGATATCTGACCGTTTACCATGCGGCGGAGTTTCTCGTTTGCCTGCATGAGATCGAGGAGGTCGAAGGTTACTGATAATTTACTGCTCATCTATTCATTATTCTCATTATCGCCTGTTCCGTGCCTTTTAGCACGGCATCAAGGGCGCGGTCCATATCTTCATTTCGTGTGTCGGTCCAGAAGTGGAGTTCCGGCATAGATCCGGTTGATCCACCGCTGGATCTCGTTCTACCAGTTGTCCCGAGGTCAACTATATACGCGTGGTTGGATCTTATCTTCTCTCCGTCCTTCGCCGTAATCATACCAAATCCGGCCAGACCACCCAACTTATTCTTTTTTACTTTTACCTGAAAGGCCTTCAAGAGGTTGCCCGTCACACCTTCCGGGTTCTTCATCCTCGCCTTGAGCCTCTTGATACCTCCCTGCCTGAGTAGGATTACGCCTTTGCGTATGCCGGCCTTTATCGACTTGTTACGGTCGATGTCCGACATCTCCCTCAGCATGGCATTGATGCGCTCCTGACCTAGTATCTGTACCTCTTTGCTCATAGCTCGTTATCGTTAAGTCGTGTCCCCGTGATGATGAGGGTATTGTCCGTCTGCTCTTCGATAAGTGTGATGCGGTACCGGTAGCTGTTGAACTCGAAACGTTCCTTGTCGTTTATCTTCGAATTTTTCCGAACCTGTATTACGACGGTGCCGGCTATGAACTCCTCCATGGCGTTAACGCTCATCCCTGCCGTGGCAAGACGACGACGGGCGCACTTCGTCGTGAGTACGTTCGTCCACGTCTTTTCAACTGCTCCGCTTCTGTCCTTTGTCGAGGTCGAGGCGATGAAAGTAATCGGATATCGTAATAGTCCTGCCTGCATTACACGTATTTTACGTAAGGTTCGATAAGATAGTCTAGGGTATACGGGATACGTTGCGGAACACCGTAGGCGACCGGCTCACGGTTGGCGTACAGATTAGCGGCGATGAGTAATATCGCCTGTTTCAGGGGGGCGGGTATCTCACCGTCATTATCGGCGGATACATCGGATATGCTCTGCTGTATCTTGTTCTCCACTGTTTCGGCGGATGCCTCCAGCAGGTCCGAAAGGTACTGCGTTTCGCTGTCTGTGATATTGTCGATATTGCACTGACGTGCTAGTTCGTCTGTAGTTATGTATCTCTGCATCTGGTTTGTGTTGTTAAAAAACGCGCGGCGGCTCGCATGCCAACCGCGCGTTTCATCTAGTTTACCACTTAAATCCTTAAATAACTAAAAAGACATATATAATTACTACACTATACCGTTGCTCTTACCAGCGCTGCGAAGGCCTCCTGACGGAGTACGACATTGTCCCATCTCGTGTTGAATACGAATCGGGTGATGTTCTTCTTCGCGTCTGTATAAGGATCTATTGTCAGGCGTACATTATCGAACTGACCGAGAAGGTCATACTCGAATACGCCGAATTCGATAGTATTGTCGTCGACATCCTCCGAAACGAATACTGGGTACCCGTCGATTTCCCACTGTCCCTTTCCGACGGCTTCGGCAATATAGCGGCCTGTATCTGTCCCACGGTCCTGAGTGCGGAGCTCTGCCAGCATGGAAGAGCTGCATACAAATCCTGCAGCGGATGTGATAGGGAGGTGCTTCTTCTGTACCGCTGTCTCCAGGGATACTATATCCTTCCATTTTGGAGTTACGCCTTTCGCAACACTAACGGCAGGAGTGGCGATAGCGGCAACGAAAGGACCGGCAGGGGCGCTTACGTTCTTAGTCAGTGTAGTTCCGCTCAGCATCCACTTATTCAGTATATTGGCCATTGCGGCATTGAACAGGGAGATGACAAGTGCCTGAAGGTTCACGTTGCTCTCATCGATAGCGGTATTGGATACCGGGACGCTGATAGCAATACGTTTTGGATTTCCTGTCAATTTTGACATGCTGATAGTCTTATCGGACACCTCGACATTCTCATCCTCGAATGTCGCCTCGACACCCGTTACAACAGGGAAATTAAAAGTACCTCTTAGACCTGTCTGTATTTTCAGACCGAGTTTGTCATAGACGATACCGTTATTCAGCGGCATCATCAATTCGCCTACTGTGATAGGGACTACGGGGGCGATAGATGAAGTATCGACCGTCGACGAAGCACGGATGATAGGGATAATGATATCCTTGTCTTCAACCATGCATCTCATTTCATCTGGAATCGGATGATTGTTACGAACGCAATATACGAGACGCGCAAAAGAAGCGCGTAAGTTCTCTTCCTTATCCTCAGGAAGAACGCCTGAGCGGAACTGTTCGCAACCTAGACGCAGTATGTCGCGTTCCTGCAGGAGCGCTTTCTTCTCTTCTGATAAGCCGCGGAACTCTTCGTCCTCAATGTCGGTCAACTTACGTTTTTCAGCCTTAACCAATGTCTCGACTTCAGAGATACGTGTGTCAATCTCCTTTGTGCGGTTACGGATAACCACTAAGCGCTTCTGCGCCTCTCTAAATTCTTTCTTATTCATAATTTTGTGTTTGTGTTGTTATTAATTTTATTTTTCTTCTCTTGCCTTCCGGAGTTTTTCTAGATCCTTCATCCACTCTCCGTTTTCCTCCTTCTTCGGGTGGAGCACGGAGTCCAAGCTGCGTGCGGTAACGGATGTGTCGAGATAGGCGGGGTCGCTCACGATGCTCACATCATACAGCCGGCCAATCTTGCATACCCTTCTTACCAATGTATCTCCGTCCTTTGAGTATCTGATGTTTCCTTCTACGTCTCCGTCTGTTGTGTACGCAAAAGAACTACCGAACAGGTCGCCTCTCTTTACCATCTCCAGGGCGTAGTTTCCGTCAGATGTGTTCGGGGCGGTGAACTCGTATTTGATGCCTCGTTCGTCCTTTGACAACTTCAATGTTCCTGAGCCGTTGCATGATCTGGCGAGCATGCGGTTATTGTCGTGCTCAAGAAGGGCCTTGATGTCGCATGATCTCAGTAGGTCATCGGTGATGGCCTCTGGGTCTATCTCTTCCTGCACCATTCTGTACACGTCATAGTCGGGGAGTATCTGCGAGCGCGTATTGAATACGACCGCATACCCTTCTATCGTTCTGCTCTCTTCACCTTCCACGGTGGATCTTTTCAGCTTCGGGGCCGCTAGGTCTCCGAAACTCCGAATCTCTTTATGCTGTTTTATCTCTGTCATGGCAATTAAAAAAATAATTATTCTCTATACATACCCGAAAAAAGTTGAAAACTGGGTGTAGTTTATTTTTAGCCCTCGTTTTCGCCCGTTTTTCCATCATTCTCGCCCGTTTTTGACGGTTTTTCGGTATTTTTTTCACCGGATGTGCCCTTAATCTTATCGGAATTAATCGGGGCGACGTTGCAGGATATGAATACCATATCACCGCCTTCGAGGGGTTCACGGCCGTCTTTCGTCCGCCATTCGTTCGGCGTACGTGTTCCGCACTCGATTGTACTCTTCATATATGCAGCCTTCGTTGTAAAATCAAGTTGATAATACTCTTCGAGGTCGAATCGTATGCGCGTCTTCTTGTTCATTGTCCCCGGGATCAACTTCCTTGTGAACTCCTGTTGAATCTGATTGATATATGGCAGCATGGTATCGGTCATATACATCACCTGCGACATGTCGCTAGCCTTATAGTTCGAAGACTGAGACTGGAATACCTTGTCCGGATGCACGCCATAGAATCGGCAGATGTCCAGCACACTGAATTTCTTGCTGTCGAGCAGTTGGAGGTCGGCGGGTGACATACTGAGCTGGTTGAACTTCATCGTGCCCGGAAGGGACATGATATTCTTTCCGCTTCGCAGTTCGTCCTCCACGCGGCTGCTGACGGATGCGAGTTGTGCGTCCTGCGGTCTGGCAAATCCGCGTACCCCGTCATCGTCTCCGCTGATGAAGCCCTTGTATGTAGAGCCCTTCTGCATAACCTCGTCCGACTGCTCCACCTCTCGGGTGGCGAGTCCCAGCGTACGAGAGGCATAGTGTATCACCGACTCACCACGATAGCCGCCGTCGTTGGATAGGCCTCGTAGGTGGATAATCTCGTCAGAGTCGAAGACCCCGTATATGTGATTGTGCAGGTCATTCACGGTGTAGGTGTCGGCATAATCATCGTACACGCAGCAATTGGGTGATATCAGCGTGATACCTGTATATCGTCCGTCGCTCAGCGAGTAGTACAGGTATGCGTTGCCCGTATTGAGTATCTGGATGATAGTGTTGCGCATAAGTTCGAACGGAGTCATGCGGCTGTTGGGGCTGAATCCGAGAAGGTACGCTAGGTCGCTGTCCGTTTCTATCTGCCAGTATCCGTTTTTTCGCCGCTGCACGTCGAGGGGAAGGGATGCGATCGATCCCGAGAGGATATATGTACACCGATAGCATGTCGCTATCTTGAGCGCCAGCGTAGGATTGTTTATCTCGCTCGCCGACAGGTTGAGCATACCCGTATAGCCGTATCCGAGGTCTATCGGATCTGAGCTGCTCCTTTTACTAAAAAATTTTTTAAAAATATTCATATTGTGCTGTGTTGTTGATTATCTTACATAATTTCCGAACTCCCATATTGTCATGAGTGCCGTTATCACTCCGTCTATCTTCTTGTCCTTCGACCTCTTCTGGGGTTTCTTGTTTTCCAGCCTGTCCTCGTCGAGGACCGCATTGTCAAAGCAGTAGGCGTTGATAGGATTGGCATTGAGTGTCAGACGGTCAGTGAGCAGCGTGCTTTCGAACGTCTGAACCGGGGAAGTGAAGTTTCCGTATGTCTGTCCGACGGGCTGCAGCGCCTTGCGGTTGCCCATCACACCGAGTATGTTAATGAACTCTTTTGACTTATACGGGTCATAGCCTATCTGCAGGATGTTGAGGTACTTCGTCATCTCCACGATGTCCTTAGCGATCATGTCGTAGTCGATACACTTCTTACCACACACCTTCAGGTATCCCTCCCTCACCCATTTCTGGTATAGCTCCCTATTTCTATGCGTTTTTATTGTATTTTCGGGTATATAATACACCGTATGCACGTGGAAGCTGTTGATCATATACATGTTATAGCTTACCGCAGAAAAGTCGTCTTTGACGGACAGGTCTACGGCAACCATAGTGTCCGGTATATTCCCGTCGTCATTCCTTGCCGTCGTGACATCCAGTTTCCTATAATGCTTCCGTATCTCATCCCCGGTGAACCACGGCGCGTCGTTACCGCTGACATAGACGTTGAGCAGCTTCGTGCGAAAGGCCTTCATGTCGTCGATGGACTGCTGGGCGTTGGCCCACATCAATTCATAGAAGTCCTTTTGTACCGTGATGCCGAGATGAGGCTGCACCTTCTGCCACGTATGCGGGTCGTCCTCTGCGTCATCGACATCCGGCTGGAATATGTGAGCGAATATCCTGTCATTTTTCTGGTCGGCCATGCCTATCTCGCTGAGAAGTATGTCCTTGTAATTGTTGAGGATATACGTGAACGGTGCATCGTTCTTGTCGGATGCCGTCGTGATGATGATAGTAAGTGGATTGTCGCGGACACCCATTGAGGTAGTCAGCACGTTATACAGGTCGGCGCTATCAGCCTGGGAATACTCATCCATGATGACGGTCGATGCGTTCAGTCCATCCAGCGTATCCGGTTTCGACGCGAGGCATCGTGCGAACGATGACCGGCCCGTCCTTTTCTTGTCTATATAGTCAACCTTTTCCCGGTTGAGTTTAAAACTCTTCAGCTTCGGGTCCAGGCCTTTCAACACTGCCTTAATCTCCCGGAAGCATATCTGCGCCTGTTCGTAGGAATTGGCGGCGGTGTATGCCTGTGCGTTGGTGTCCCCGAACAGAAGGTCCCAGATAGCGAGGGATGCAACGGATGTCGTCTTGCTAAATTTACGTGGGACGAATAGAAGGGCGTTACGTATCAGTCTCTTGTCTCCACTCATGTAGAATCCCATGATATTGGAAAACTGGAAAACCTGTATTGGTGTCATCTCATAGCGCCACTTCCACGTTTTGCGCG